>CALMID010000319.1 GCA_937863915.1 uncultured Pseudomonas sp. | reverse complement strand
GCGCTCTGGTCGACCCAGGGCAGCAGCTCGGCCAGCTCCTGCTGCGCCGCTTTGATCTGACTGGCTTCGTCGCGGGCCACGCCGTCGGCTTCGGCCAGGTCGCCGCCGAGGTACCAGACCCACTGGCCATCGGCCGCCGGGTGGGTGGTGACGGTCACGCGGGGTTTAGGGCCGCCACCCAGGCAATGGGCATACAGCGGTTTGAGCGCCGGCCCCTTGGCCAGCACCATGTGCAGCGGACGCAGCTGCTGCCTGGGTTGCTCGATACCGAGTGTCGCCAGCAGTTGGGCATTGCCGGCGCCGGCGCTGAGCACCACGCGCTGGGCGCGTATCTCGCGCCCGTCGACCCGCAGGCCGCTGAGCTGCGTGCCATCACGCAGCGGCTGGATGTCCCGGGCGGCCAGCAGGCCGTCACCTGCCAGCTCGGCCAGGCGGGTAATCAGGCTGGGCACGTCCAGCACCAGTTCGGCCAGGCGATAGACCTTGCCCTTGAACTTGCGGTCCTGCAACGCCGGCGGCAGCTGCTCGCCCTTGACCTGGTCGACGCGGCCGCGCACGGCCTTGCTGGCGAAGAAACTGGTGAGGTTGCCGGCCAGGGTGCCGGGCGACCACAGGTAATGGGCTTCGGAGAGCAGGCGCACGCCGGAGAGGTCCAGCTCGCCGCTGCCGCTGAGGGCTTCACGCCAGCGCCTAGGCATGTCGGCGATGGCTTCCGAGGCGCCAGTCAACGCGCCGTGCAACGCGTATTTGGCACCGCCGTGGATGATGCCCTGGGATTTCACGCTCTGTTCGCCGCCGAGGCTGCCGCGCTCGACCAGCAGGGTGCTGTAGCCCAGGCGCCGCAGGCGCGCGTTCAGCCACAGGCCGGCGATACCGCCGCCGACGATCAGGACATCAGTGCTCAGGGATTGCGACATGCTGGCGCTCACGACAGAAACAGGCGCGCAGTATAACGGCGATCAGTGTCCGGCGGTTTTCGAGAACAGCTGGATGAACACCACGCCAGCGACGATCAGGCCCATGCCGATGATGGCCGGCAGGTCGAGCTTCTGCTGGTAGACCACCAGCGCGACGATGCTCACCAGCACGATGCCGAGGCCCGACCAGATGGCGTAGGCCACGCCGACCGGCACGGTCTTGACCACCAGACTGAGCAGGAACAGCGAGACCGAATAGCCCACCACCACCAGAATCAGCGGCAGCGGTTTGTTGAATCCATCCAGCGCCTTCATCGAACTGGTGGCGATGACTTCCATGACGATGGCGATGGCCAGATAGAGGTAGCCGGGCATGCTGGGGCGCTCCAGAAAGGGAGAAGCGAGTTTAGCCCTGGGGCGGCCAGTCCGGGCGATGGATTTGGTAAGCTGCGCGGCATGAACCGAACTCTCTATTCCGTGCTGTTTCACCTGGCTCTGCCCCTCATCGCTCTGCGCCTGGCCTGGCGCGCCTGGCAGGCCCCGGCCTATGCGCGGCGCATCGCCGAGCGTTTTGCCCTGGCGCTGCCGCCGCTCAAGCCTGGCGGTATCTGGCTGCATGCCGTCTCGGTGGGGGAAAGCATCGCCGCGGCGCCGCTGGTACGCGAACTGCTGGCGCGTTACCCGGAGCTGCCCGTCACCATCACCTGCATGACGCCGACCGGCTCCGAGCGCATTCAGGCCATGTTCGGCGGTCCCGAGTATGCCGGCCGCGTGCAGCACTGCTACCTGCCCTATGACCTGCCCTGGGCGGCGGCGCGTTTTCTCCAGCGGGTGCAGCCGCGCCTGGCGGTGATCATGGAGACCGAGCTGTGGCCCAACCATATTCACCAGTGTGCCCGTCGCGGCATTCCGGTGGCCCTGGCCAATGCGCGCCTGTCGGAGCGCTCGGCCCGGGGCTATGCCCGCTTTGCCCGGCTTACCGCGCCGATGCTGGCGGAGCTCTCGCTGATTGCCGTGCAGACCGATGCTGAGGCCGAGCGTTTTCGCCAGCTGGGCGCGCGGACCGAAGCGGTGCAGGTGACCGGCTCGATCAAATTCGACCTGACGATTGATCCGGCCTTGCCCCAGCGCGCCAATGCACTGCGCGCCGCCTGGCAGCCGGCTGGCCGGCCGGTGTGGATTGCTGCCAGCACCCATGCCGGTGAGGACGAGATCGTCCTCGCGGCACACCGCGAACTGCTCAGGCAAACCCCGGATGCCCTGCTGATTCTGGTGCCGCGTCATCCCGAGCGCTTCAACGGCGTGTTCGAGCTGTGCGGGCGCGAGGGTTTTGCCACTCTGCGTCGTTCGGCGGGTGAGCCGGTCGGTGCCGGGCATCAGGTGCTGGTCGGCGACAGCATGGGCGAGCTGCTGTTCCTCTACGCCCTGGCCGACCTGGCCTTCGTCGGCGGCAGTCTGGTGGCTAATGGCGGCCACAACCTGCTGGAGCCGGCCGCGCTGGGCAAGCCTGTGCTATCCGGTCCGCACCTGTTCAACTTTCTGGAAATCGCCGCGCTGCTGCGCGAGGCCCAGGCCTTGCGCGAGGTGGCCGATGCCGGACAGCTGGCGGCGGCCCTGCAGCAACTCTGGCAGCAGCCGGAGCAGCAGGCGGCGATGCGGGCCGGAGGGCTTGGGGTCATGCAGGCCAATCAAGGCGCACTGGCGCGTCTGCTGGGCGGCCTGCAGCGCTTGCTGGACTGATGATCGACAGGCATGAAAAAGCCCGGCATTGCCGGGCTTTTTTGTCGCTGCCGCTTAGAACTCCGGATTGCCCTGGAGCTGGGCTTCGGCGGCCTTGGCCAGATCTGGCGGGAGGAAGTCCTGGTCCGGGTTGTAGTCGGGCTTGAGGTAGGCCGAGAGGGCTTCCAGATCGGACGGTGCCAGGGTGCCGGCGGCCTGCTTCAGGCGCAGGTTGTCGATGATGTAGTTGTAGCGGGCGTTGTTGTAGTCGCGCACCGAGCTGTACAGCTGGCGCTGGGCGTCCAGCACGTCGACGATGTTGCGGGTGCCGACCTGGTAGCCGATTTCGGTGGCTTCCAGGGCGCTCTGGTTGGAGATGATCGACTGCTTGCGCGCGCCGACCTGCTCGACGTCGGTGTTGACGGCGCGGTGCAGGTTGCGGGTGTTCTGTACCACCTGACGGCGCAGGCTTTCGCGGCTCTGCTCGGTCTGGTTCAGGCGCTGGTACGACTCGCGCACCTGCGAGCTGGTCAGGCCGCCGCTGTAGATCGGTACCGACAGCTGCAGGCCGATGGACTGCTGCTCGGCGTCACCGTTGTACAGGCTGGCATTTGTTGGGGTATTGGTAAAGCCCAGGCTATCGTTGTCGCCCTTCTGGTAGCTGGCCACGGCATCCAGGGTCGGCGCATGGCCGGCCTTGCTCTGGCGCAGGGTCTCTTCGGCGGCATCGACGGCGTAGTTGCTGGCCTGCAGGTTGAGGTTCTGCTGGGCGGCGGTGTCGACCCAGGCCTTGGCATCGTTCGGAGTCGGCACCACGATCGGCAGGGTGTGGCGCACGCCTTCCAGCGAGCTGTACTGGCGGTTGGTCAGGGTGATCAGGGCCTGGAAGGCATCGTCCACCTGCTGTTCGGCGATCATCCGGTTGGCGCGGGCGGTGTCGTAGCCGGCCTGGGCTTCCAGCACGTCGGTCTTGTCCGAGAGGCCGACGTCGAAACGCTCGCGGGCCTGGTCGAGCTGGCGCTTGAACGCGGCTTCTTCGGCCTTGGTGGTGGCCAGGTTGTCCTGGGCACGCAGCACGCTGAAGTAGGTTTCCGCCGTCTGCAGGATCAGGTTCTGCTCGGTCGCCGAGAATTCCAGGGCGGCCTGTTCGCTGACGGCCTTGGCCGCTTGCAGTTGATACCAGCGATCGGCACGGAACACCGGCTGGGTCAGGCTGGCCTGATAGAGCAGGCCGCTGCGGGTGGCGTCGGTGCTGCCCAGGCGGGTATCCACTTCGGTGTCGGTGCTGCTGTAGCCGGCACCACCGCTGATGAATGGCAGCAGGCCGGCACGGGCCTGCGGCACCACTTCCTGGCGGGCCGCGAAGTCGGCGCGGGCAGCCGCCAGGTCGGCGTTGTTGTCCACTGCGTCTTTGTATACCGAAACCAGGTCGCGCTTGAGCGATTGCGGGGGCTCTTCGGCCCAGGCCAGTCCTGATGCGGCGGTCACAGCCATGGCCAGAGTGAGTCTGCGCAGCATGATGGATCCTGCTTTTTGTCGGAAATGATCGGCAAGGCTAAGGGGGGGCGGGGGGGCGGTCAAGGCC
>CALMID010000318.1 GCA_937863915.1 uncultured Pseudomonas sp. | reverse complement strand
GCCTGTTGCGCCTCACGGACCACGGCAGCCAAACGGCGCAGGCCCTCGCCCAGACGTTCCGGCTCGACATGACTGAAGTTAAGACGCAAATGCCCCGGATGGGCATCCGGCTCAGTAAAGAACGGCTCACCCGGCATGAACGCCACGTTCTGCGCCATGGCTGGCTGCAGCAGGGTGCGGGTATCCAGCGGCTGCTTGAGGGTCAGCCAGAAGAACAGCCCGCCCTGGGGCACCTGCCAGTCGGCCAGGTCGCTGAAGTGTTCCTCCAGCGCGGCCTGCATGGCATCGCGGCGCTGGCGGTAGAAGTCGCGCAGTTCGGCCAGGTGCGCCTGGTACTGCTCGGTGCCCAGCCACTGCAGAGCCTGCCACTGACCGATGCGGTTGGTGTGCAGGTCGGCCGACTGCTTCAGACGCAGCAGGTGCGGGAAAAGATCCGGAGTGGCGATCAGGAAGCCCACGCGCAGGCCCGGCAGCAGGGTCTTGGACATGGTGCCGGTGTAGATCCAGCTGGCGCGCTTGAGGCGGCTGACGATCGGCGTGGCACTGCCCTCATCGAACACCAGCTCGCGATAGGGCTCGTCTTCGATCAGGGTGACATTGAACTCGTCCAGCAGCGCCGCCACGGCGTCGCGCTTGGCTTCGCTGTAACGTACCGCCGAGGGGTTCTGGAAGGTCGGGATCAGGTAGGCAAACGCCGGCTTGTGCTGCTCCAGACGCGCGCGCAGTGCCTCCAGTTCGGGGCCGTCGGCCTCCTGCGGCACGGTCAGGCAGTCGGCGCCGAACAGCTGGAACGACTGCAGCGCGGCCAGGTAGGTCGGCGCCTCGACCAGAATTTCGGTGCCCGGATCGATAAACAGCTTGCTGGCCAGGTCCAGGGTCTGCTGCGAGCCGCACACCACCAGTACCTGGCTGGCCTCGCAGGGCACGCCCAGCTTGCGCGCTTCCTCGGCAATGCGCTCACGCAGCTCCGGCTCGCCCTCGCTCATGCCGTACTGACTCATCCTCGCCGGCATGCCGCTCCAGTCCACCTTCGGCAGCATCGGCTCGGCCGGCAGGCCGCCAGCGAAGGACATCACCTCCGGGCGCTGGGCAGCGGCGAGGATTTCACGGATCAGGGAGCTTTTCAGGCGGGAAACACGTTCAGAGAAGGCCATGGGGACACCGGATGCTAAAGCGGATAAATTAAGTCAAACTGATTGACCGAAACTACGCCAACCACCACAGATACGTCAACATGCCTGACCTAAAAAACCCAACCGTTCAGCAGCAGGCGATGGAAGCCTTCTTCTTCGGCTACCAGGCATTCACCGCCAAACCGGACGAAATCCTCGCCCGCCGCGGGCTGTCGCGGGTGCACCACCGTATTCTGTTCTTCATCGCCAAGTACCCCGATCTCAGCGTCAAGGAGCTGCTGGCCTACCTGGGCGTGAGCAAGCAGGCGCTGAATATGCCGCTGCGCCAGCTGATGGAAATGCATCTGGTGGAAAGTGTGGTGGCCGCCGATGACAAACGTAAGCGCCTGCTCAGCTTCACCCCCGAGGGCGCCAAACTGGAAAAAGCCCTGCGCCGCGAACAGGCCCGCCTGCTGGAGCGTGTGTTTGCCGAGGTTGGCGCGCAGGCGGTCGAGAACTGGCTGAGCGTCAACCAGGCGCTCGGGCGTATTCGCCAGGCCGATCACAGCGACTAGCTGGCGCCAACGCCTCAGCCCTCCTGCAACTCGGCCGCGACGCGGAAAAACAGCAGCATCTGCGCCAGCAAGGCGCCAATCAGTGGCAACGGCGCCAGCATGGCCAACAGCAGACTCATCAGCATCACCCCGCCGGCAATATCCAGCCAGGCCATCAGGCGAAAGGACGGGTAGACGTTTTCCACCCGCAACAGGCAAATCCCCAGCCACAGGCTGATGCAGCCCAGCACGAACACCCCGGCCAGGCTCAGCAGCAGCGGCCAGTCCAGCTCGCCACTCGGCTCGCCCAGTAGCAGCATGCCGCCCTCGAACAGCAGGGAAAACAGCACCATGGTCCACACCGGACGCTGCAAGCCTTGGGCATTGAAGCGGGCCTCGGCCAACTGTTTGAGCTGCAGCAGCAGGTAGCAGCCAAGCAACACCAGCGCCACGCCCAGCCAGTCATTCAAAACCTGCAATTGGGCCTGCACCAGCCAGGCACCGGCAAAGGACGACAACCACAGCAGGACATTGCCCAGCACCGCGGCCAGGCTCAGCCAGCCCAGCAGATTGAGCCGGGACGCCGTCCAGCCGGCCAGTGCGCGGGGCTGACTGTCCACCAGCGGCACCGTGGGTGTGGCAAAGGGGTTATCATCCTGCATGGTGTCTCTCCCGGCGCTTGTCTGTCTGCGACTCTAGCAGTCCCGGCAACTGTACGGGCCTTTCGTCCTCCGGCTGTATCGCGACAGGCACAGTTGCACAAATCTATGCTGCCGCGCTCAACTGCACCTGAGCTGTGGCTGCGCAATGGTCACGCGTACAGTCCTCAGACGCGGACTCATCTCAGCAATCGTATTCCGGAGCGCCCCGATGTCGGCCAATCCGCTGCGCCAGTTCTGGCGCGACAGCTCCCTTTCGGCCCTGGTCGCCGGCTTCATCGCCATGCTCACCGGGCACACCAGCGGCCTGGTACTGATCTTCCAGGCCGGCCAGGCCGCCGGACTGGACAGCGGGATGATCGCCTCGTGGATCTGGGCCCTGTCGCTGGGCATGACCTGCTGCACCATCGGCCTGTCGCTCTACTACCGCGCGCCCATTGTGGTGGCCTGGTCCACGCCGGGTGCGGCCCTGCTGATCAGCAGCCTGCCGGGTGTGAGCTTCAACGAAGCCATCGGTGCCTATCTGGTCTGCGCCCTGCTGCTGACGCTGGTCGGCATCACCGGCACCTTCGAGCGCCTGCTGCGCCATCTGCCCAACTCGCTGGCTGCCGCCCTGCTGGCCGGCATCCTGTTCCGTATCGGCAGCGAAATTTTCCTCGCCGCGCAGAGTCAGCTGCTGCTGGTGCTGGCGATGCTGTTCAGTTACCTGCTGACCAAGCGCCTGCAGCCGCGCTATGCGGTGCTGGCCGCCTTGCTGGTGGGCGCAACGCTGGCCGGCGCCAACGGCCTGCTCGATCTGTCGCGGGTGCCGCTGCAGCTGGCCGTCCCGCAATGGACCACGCCGGTATTCAGCCTCAGCGCCATCATCAGCATCGGCCTGCCACTGTTCGTGGTGGCCATGGCCTCGCAGAACATTCCCGGGCTGGCGGTGCTACGCGCCGACCACTACCCGGTGCCCGCCTCGCCACTGCTCAGCGTGACCGGTTTCGCCTCGCTGCTGCTGGCACCGTTCGGCGGTCACGGGGTCAACCTCGCCGCCATCACCGCCGCCATCTGCACGGGCCCGCAGGCCCATGAAGACGCCACCAAGCGCTACACCGCGGCGGTCTTCTGCGGCCTGTTCTATGCGCTCGCGGGGCTGTTCGGCGCCAGCCTGGTGGCCCTGTTCGCCGCCCTGCCCAAGGCCCTGCTGCTGTCGGTGGCGGCCATCGCCCTGTTCGGTTCCATCGGCAATGGCCTGCAGGCCGCCCTGCACAATGCCGAGGAGCGCGAGGCGGCCCTGCTGACCTTCATGCTCACCGCCTCGGGCATCAGCCTGGGCGGTATCGGCTCGGCCTTCTGGGGTCTGCTGCTGGGCCTGGCCGTGCTGTGGATCGGCAAGCTCGGCCGGCGCGCCTGAATCAACCCGATCAGGTCGCGCTGCCGGCCAGCTCGCGGCCATGCACGCGATTGACCAGCCAGCCGAACACCCCGGCCGTGAAGAACATGATGAAGCCGTAGATTGCCGGCGGAATGGCCATGGTCGGGTTGTTCAGCAACGCCGGGCTGAGCGCCAGAGCAATGGCCAGGGTACCGTTGTGGATACCGATCTCCATGCCGATGGCAATCGACTGTTTCAGGCTCAGGCGCATCAAGCGCGGCACCCAGTAGCCCACCGCCAGACTGACCAGATTGAAGGCCAGCGCAGCCAGGCCGACTTCCGCGGCATAAGTGGTGACAGTGTCCCAGTCCTTGATCACCGCCAGCACGATGACCAGCGCCAGAAACAGCGCCGAGAGAATCTTTACCGGCTTGTCCATGAGCGCGGCAAAGCCCGGCGCCATACGCCGTACCAGCATGCCAATGGCCACCGGCCCCAGGACGATGAGAAACACCTGCAGCACCTTGCCAAACTGCAGCGGCAGGGCCTGATCGGCGGCCATGAAGTAATTCATCGACAGATTGACGATGATCGGCATGGTCAGCACGGCGATCACCGAGTTCACCGCGGTGAGGGTAATGTTCAGCGCCACGTCGCCATGAGCCAGGTGGCTGTACAGGTTGGCACTGGTGCCGCCCGGCGAAGCCGCCAGCAGCATCAGCCCCACGGCCAGCGCCGGAGCCAGGGCAAAGCCCTTGGCGATGAAGAAACAGGCTACCGGCAGGATGAGGATCTGGCAGACCAGACCGATGATCACCGGCTTGGGGTACTTCACCACCCGGGCGAAATCCGCCAGCGTCAGCGACAACCCCAGGCCGAGCATGATGATGCCCAGGGCGGCGGGGAGGAAAACGGTCAGCAAGGGATCGGCAGTCATTGTTTTTATTCTCGAACAGGAAACTGCCGCGATTGTGCGCAGAGCAAGGCACCGCTCGCCAGTGGCCCATGCGGCCAGATGCAGGAAATTTGTAAGCGAAAACAAACAGGGGTGAATCGATGGCAGGCTCTGGGATGCCTGTTACAGATGATCTTTCTCCAACAACAAAGGTCGCCCGACGCAGTGTCCCAGGGCGCAATCACAGATGCCACGCACTGGCTGAATGCCAATCAGATAGTCACCACTGGCGCCTGAGGCTGGGAAACAACTGGGCGTTTTTTGAACTACTGCTGTGCGTAATCTGCGACAATAGCCAAACTTGACCACTTGGCCAGCAAATAATGCAAGCCAGGAATGTCCCCACTCCGGGCATATCGCCTCA
>CALMID010000317.1 GCA_937863915.1 uncultured Pseudomonas sp. | reverse complement strand
AACGTGCCGGCCTGCCGCTGGTGCTGATCAATCTGCCGGCGGGCGATCTGATGACCGGTGGGCCGGGGCTGGCTGGCGTGCCGGCGCGTCAGACCGAGTTCGATGTCGCCCTGCAGGAGGCCCTGAGCTATGCGGCCATGGTCCGGCCGCATTGGGTCAATGTACTGCCGGGTCGGCTGGCCGAGGGCGTCGAACGCGATCAAGCGCTGACCTGTCTCACGGCCAACCTGCGCCGTGCCGCCGAGGCCTTTGCCGTATTGGGCATCGGTGTGCTGTGCGAGGCGATCAATCCACTGGATATGCCGGGCTTTCTGATCAGCACGCCAGAGCAGTTGGATGAGCTGCTGCGCGCGGTGGATCACCCCAATCTGCACGCGCAGTTCGACCTTTACCACATGGCCCGGCAGGGGCTGGATATTCCGGCCGGCATTGCCCTGCTGGCCGGCCGCATCGGCCATGTGCAGTTCGCCGACTGCCCGGGACGACATGAGCCAGGAACCGGCACGCTGGATTTTGCCGCGGCCATCGCCGCCTTGCGTGCAGCCGGGTACGACCGCTGGCTGGCGGCCGAGTACCGGCCGCAGGCATCAACAGAAGCCGGTCTGGCCTGGCTGGATGCCTGGCGGGTGTTGGTCGCATGAGTCGCTTCGGCGCCTGAATTCAGGCGCCGTGTTCAGGATCAGCCCGCTACCAGGACGCGGATTGCTTCCAGGCGCAGGGCTGCTTTGTCGAGGAAGGCCAGGCTTTCGTCACGCTGACGCCGCGTCGCCTCGATCTCGCTGTCGCGCACCGTCGGATTGACGGCTTTCAGGGCAGTCAGGCGCGCCAGCTCCTCACCCAGCTCGGCGGCCAGTCGGCGCTGGGCTTCGGCAACGCGGGCGGCATGCTGCGGCGCAATCTTGGCCTCGGCGGCGCCGATCTGCTTGCTCAGCGCGTCGCGCTGGGCTTGCACGAACTTGTTGGCACTGCCGCGCGGCACGCTTTCCAGCTGGTCGTTGAGGGTGTCGAAGGCGACCTTGCTGGCCAGATCATTGCCGTTACCGTCGAGCAGGCAGCGCAGCGCCACCGGCGGGAAGAAACGTCCCAGCTGCAGGGCCTTGGGGGCCACGGCCTCGCTGACGAACAGCAGTTCGAGGAGCACGGTGCCGGGTTTCAGTGCCTTGTTCTTGATCAGCGCCACGGCGGTGTTGCCCATCGAGCCGGACAGCACCAGGTCCATGCCGCCCTGCACCATGGGGTGTTCCCAGGTGATGAACTGCATGTCTTCGCGGGCCAGCGCCAGGTCGCGGTCGTAGCTGATGGTCACGCCTTCGTCGTCGCCCAGGGGGAAACCGGCATCCAGCATCTTCTCGCCGGGCTTGAGGATCAGCGCGTTGTCCGAATGATCTTCGCTGTCGATGCCGAAGGCGTCGAGCAACTCTTCCATGTAGATCGGCAGGCTGAACTGGTCATCCTGTTCGAGGATGGCCTCGACCAGCGCTTCACCCTCGCCGGCGCCGCCGGAGTTGAGTTCCAGCAGGCGGTCGCGGCCGCTGTGCAGCTCGCCTTCCAGGCGCAGGCGCTCGTTCCTGGCATCGTTGACCAGCGCCTGCCAGGCGGCATCGTCGCCGCCTTCCAGCAAGGGCAGCAGGCGTGGGCCGAACTGATGCTGCAGGGCGTTACCGGTCGGGCAGGTGTTGAGGAAGGCGTTCAGCGCCTCGTGGTACCACTGGAACAGGCGCGCCTGGGCGCTGTCTTCCAGATAGGGCACGTGCAACTGGATGGTGTGCTTCTGGCCGATGCGGTCGAGGCGGCCGATGCGCTGTTCGAGCAGGTCAGGGTGGGCGGGCAGGTCGAACAGCACCAGATGGTGACTGAACTGGAAGTTGCGGCCTTCGCTGCCGATCTCGGAGCAGATCAGTACCTGGGCGCCGAACTCCTCGTCGGCAAAGTAGGCCGCCGCGCGGTCGCGTTCGAGGATGCTCATGCCTTCGTGGAACACCGTGGCCGGGATGCCGGAACGCACGCGCAGGGCGTCTTCCAGGTCCAGCGCGGTTTCGGCGTGGGCACAGATCACCAGGACCTTGACCTTCTTCAGCATCTTCAGGGTGTCGATCAGCCACTCGACGCGCGGGTCGAAGCGCCACCAGCGCTCTTCTTCGCCATCCTGCTGGGCCTGGAAGCTGACTTCCGGGTAGAGATCGGGGTGCTCGCCCAGCGGCAGCTCCATGTATTCGGCCGGATTGGCCAGCGGGTAGGGGTGCAGGTTGCGCTCGGGGAACCCTTGCACCGCGGCGCGGGTGTTGCGAAACAGCACGCGGCCGGTGCCGTGACGGTCGAGCAGCTCGCGCACCAGGCGGGCGCGGGCTTCTTCATCGCCAGTGGCGATTTCGGCCAGCAGGCTGTCGCCTGCGGCGCCGAGAAAGCCCTGAATGGCCTCGCGGGCCTGGGCACTGAGCTGGCCGTGGTCGAGCAGTTCCTGCACCGCCTCGGCCACCGGCTTGTACTGCGCGCTTTCGGCGCGGAAGGCTTCCAGATCGTGGAAGCGGTCCGGGTCGAGCAGGCGCAGGCGGGCGAAGTGGCTATCCAGGCCCAGCTGTTCCGGGGTGGCGGTGAGCAGCAGCACGCCGGCACTGCGCCGCGCCAGTTGTTCGACCAGCCGATATTCGGCGCTGGCGCTTTCCGGGTGCCAGACCAGGTGGTGGGCTTCGTCGACCACCAGCAGGTCCCAGCCGGCGGCGAGCACTGCCTCGGCGGCCTTGCTGTCGTCCTTCAGCCATTCCAGGGCGACCAGAGCCAGTTGGGTGTCCTCGAACGGGTTGTCGGCATCGCTCTCGATGAAGCGCTCTTCATCGAACAGGGCGACCTGCAGGTTGAAGCGTCGGCGCATTTCCACCAGCCACTGGTGCTGGAGATTTTCCGGCACCAGGATCAGTACGCGGCTGGCGCGGCCCGTGAGCAGCTGACGATGGATCACCAGGCCGGCTTCGATGGTCTTGCCCAGGCCCACTTCATCGGCCAGGAGAACGCGCGGGGCGATGCGG
>CALMID010000316.1 GCA_937863915.1 uncultured Pseudomonas sp. | reverse complement strand
GTCCACCAGTTTGAATACCAGCTTCGCATCCAGAATGAACAGCGCCGTGCCGCGCAGCGGCTTCATCTTCACCAGGTTGAGGCTGGTCGGTACGTACAGCGAGTGCACGTATTCGCCGAACTTCATCACCTGCACGCCACCGACGGCGACATCCGCCGAACGACGCAGCAGATTGAACATGCTGATACGGGTGTAACGGGCAAAACGCTCGTTGATCATCTCCAGGGTCGGCATGCGGCCACGGACGATGCGGTCCTGGCTGGTCAGGTCATAGGACTTGATCGTGCCCGGTTCGGCATCGTTTTCCGTTTCGACCAGGCCGTCATCGACGCCGTGCAGTAGCGCGTCGATCTCGTCCTGGGAAAGCAGATCCTGCACTGCCATGACTAGCCCCTATTGCAGTACGAAATTGGTAAACAGCACCTGCTCAATGACCAGCTCGCCAACTTCCTTCTTGGCCAGCTCCTGCACCGTGGCCGTCGCCTGCTGGCGCAGCATTTCCTTGCCTACCGGCGTCAGCAGACTGGCGAAGTCCTGTGAAGAAAACAGCATGACCAGACGATTGCGGATCAGCGGCATATGCACATTCAGCGCTTCCATCTGTTTCTCGTCACGCCCCATCAGGGTGACCGTCACCTGCATATAGCGTTGACGCCCGGCATGGTTGAAATTGACCACGAAGGCGGGGGCAATGAACTGATAAATGGCTTCTTTCTTCTTCGCTGCCTTTTCCTCACCCTCAGCAACAGCAGCTTCTTCCTTGGCGGCCTCGGCCTTCTTGTCGCCCTTGCCTCCCAGCAGGAACCAGGTCGCGCCTACTGATGCGCCGATGACCAGCAGCAACGCCACCACCACGATGATGATGAGTTTGAGCCTGCTCTTACCCGCGGGCGCGCCCTCGGCGGCGTCCTGGGGTGCTTCTTTCTTTGCCATGCCAAATTCCCGTCACTGATCGCTCGAATAAGCGTCCGCCATTCAGTCAGAGCAAGTGTTATGCCAGTCAACAGCATTGCTCCATTAGGCAAACACAGACAAACCGCTGCCAAAGCAGCGGCTTATTGTGCCTATTCTAGATCAGCAGCGCAGCGAATCAGGCATAGAAGTCAACCAGCCCCGGCGCACCACCGGCCAGACGCGAGCGAATATCCAGATGCCCCTGAGTGACCAGCGGCTCGCTACCGAGCCCGTCATCGTCACTCTGCCGGCCCGAGCCACGCCCCTGCTCCTCGGCTTGCTGCCCCTGCCAGCCACGATTAAGCGACTGGTCGGAGACATTCACATCGAGCTGCCCCATGCCCTGCTGGGCAAAGAGTTCACGCAGGCGATGCAGCTGACCCTCCAGCGCATCGCGTACCGATGCATGAGGACTGGCAAACGTCACCTGCGCCTGATCCGACTGCAGATTGATGCGCACCTCCAAGCGCCCCAACTCGGCGGGGTCCAGCTGGATTTCAGCACTCTTGAGGTTCTGGCTGGATAGCCACATGACACGGTCGACAACCGCCTCGCTCATGCCGCCAGCATGCAGGGCCACGGCCTGCCCCGGTACCAGCGCACTCGCCGTACGGCCGGCCTGCTGGGTAATCGCCTGAGCCAGCATGTTCAGCTTGCCGGCAAAACTTTCCGGCAGACTGTCGGCCTTGCGCTCGCTCGCCACTTCCAGTGTGTCAGTACCCAGATCGAGCACGCCGGCCTCGGCTGACTCACCCTCGAGCGCGGCACCTTCACCCTGCCCCTGCAGCTTGGCCATCGCCTGGGCAAACAGCGCCGCCGGCTGGCTGGCGGCAGCAGGCGTGGCTGCATTTTGTCCCGCGCCATTGCCGGTACTTTTGCCGGCCTCGCCCTGCAGATCCAGTTGCACGTCGGCCAGACTGTTCAACGCATCGATCTGCGGATCATGGCTGGCGAGGGTCAGGCTGGCCGGTGCCGCACTGTTCAGGCTTGCCGACGAACTCAAGGTCGTCGCCACACTGACCGCTTGGGTCGCACCGGCAGTCAGCAATGGCGCGCTCTCCAGGCTCAACTCAGCGCCCTCGGACAGCCCCTCGCCTGGCGTCGCAGCAACATCGACATTCTGCCCGAGGCCCAGCAACAGCAGGGGATCCTCGCTCGGCGGCGCGGCCTGCGCCTCCTCCTCGCTTACCACTTCGGCCGGCAAGGGCTTGCCGCTGCCGGCAACTGCGACGACCGCTTCGCCGCACTCGGCATTGGCGCTCGACTCATCGACAGGTTCGTCCCGGCTTTCATCAGTCGGCCGCGCGGCGGCCTCCTTGCGCGCCGCAGGCGCTGCTTCGCGCTCGCGCTCATAGACACGGGCAAAGCTGGAAGGCGCGTCATTACTGGGCTGCTCATGCCGCGCCGGCGCGCGCGCTGGCGTCTGGCGAGCCTTGATATCAGGCGTAACCTGCAGCAGAAGATCAGGTGCGACGGACATGGGCACTCTCCGATCAATGGGTTGGTGACAGGAGAGTTGCAAGGGGTGGGCCAATCAGCCGAAAGCCGTCCAATGTTTCAGGCGTGGCGCTGGCGCTCGCTCTTGAACAGGATGCGCACGATGGCGAACTCGCGCTCGACCTGCTCGATCAGGTCTGGCGCCTGCTCCAGCTGTTCGCGGCGCCCGGCTTCTTCCAGCTGCTTGCACAGGCTGGCCAGCAGTGGAGCGCCCATGTTGCTGCAACTGCCCTTGAAGCTGTGTGCAGCATGCCGCATGGCGGCGGCATCGGCATTGAGCAATGCCTCGCGCAGCAGGCGCAGACGTTCATCGGAGTCGACAAGGAAAGTATCCAGCAGAACCGGGTATTCCTCTTCCATCACCTCGCGCAACGAGGCGAGGACCTGGTTATCGATATGCGCCTCGGACACTACAGGGTCACTCCTTGAGCCGTTCTGCGGCGATTATGCATTGCAAGACCAGTAAAACTCCACGCATACACGCTTGCCATCCTCCGACCAGGCACAGTGATCGGCCAATTGGCGAATCAGGGCCATGCCACGGCCGGACAGGCTGTTCTTGCCCGCAGAGCCCTGCGCAGGCGGCCCCATCTTGAATCCCTTGCCACTGTCGCTGACTTCCAGGCGTAGGCGTCCGCCTTGCTCGGTAGGACTGACGTCGATACTGAAGCAGACAAAGCCTTCGTCAAGTTCCTGCAAGCGGCGGTTGCGCTCCTGATAGTAGCGGGCAAAACCGCTGGCCCCCTGCTTCATCGCCGAGTCAAGGCCCATCACCCCATGTTCCAGGGCATTGGAGTAAAGCTCGGCCAGCACGGTATACAGAGCGCCGCCCCTGAGGCGCAGGCCATCCACCGCCATCAGCATCTGCATCAACTGCGGCAGCGGGTTGAAATGCCGCAGGGTCTGCGCACGGTACTCATACTGCGCGCGCCAGTCGGTCGGCCCGCGCTGGCCTCCCAGATCGGCATCGAGCATGGGGCGCTGCAGAGTGGCGCCATCGACCATGCTCACCTCAAGCAGCGTGACATCGTCCTGCACACTGCCATTGAAGCGGGTCAGGGCCTGCTGGATTTCCTCGAACAGCTGCCCGCGCTCGCGATTACTGCGCAGCACCTCGATGAAGCGCTGTTCACCGAACATCTCGTCGCACTGATTGCCGGTTTCCAGCACCCCATCAGACAGCAGCACAATGCGTTCACCCAGTTCCAGCGGGTAGACCTCGCACTCATCATTGAAGGCATTGGCAGAAAGAATGCCCAGCGGCAAGTGCCGAGATGGCAGCGACTGCAGCTCTCCGTCCAGGCGCAGCAAATAGCCATCGGGCAGCCCACCGTTCCACACCTCCACCAGACGCCGCTGGAAACTGAGATTAAGCATCGTCGCGCAGCAAAACACCCCGACCGGCAGGATGCGCTTGAGCTTGGCATTCATCTCGCGAAGGATCTCGGCCATGCTGTGACCCTTGGCCGTCATCGCATAGAACACCTCAGCCAGTGGCATGGCGCCAATCGCTGCCGGCAAGCCATGGCCGGTGAAGTCGCCGAGCAGCACATGCATGCCACCCGAAGGCTTGAAGGCCGCGAGCAACAGATCGCCATTGAAGAGGGCAAAGGGTGATTGCAGGTAACGCACATTCGCCGCGTTAAGACTGCCCGAATGGGCGACCTTGTCGAACACCGCCTTGGCCACGCGCTGCTCATTGAGCAGGTGCTCATTGTGCCGGGCAATCAGGTCACGCTGTTCCAGCACCGTTGCCTGCAGCCGACGCAGGCGGGCCATGGCATTGATCTTGGCCTGCAGAATCAGGCGGTTGTAGGGTTTGGCCAGGAAGTCATCGCCGCCGGCCTCCAGGCAGCGCGCCAGCTCCTCACTGCCGGTCAGCGACGTCAGGAAAATCAGCGGCACCAGTTGCTGCCCCGCCGCCTGCTTGATCTGGCGGGCCGCCT
>CALMID010000315.1 GCA_937863915.1 uncultured Pseudomonas sp. | reverse complement strand
GGGGCCAGTGCCACGGGGGCGTCGGTGGCGAGCACCAGGGCGGTCAGCAGATCATCAGCCACGCCCTGGGCCAGGCGCGCCATCAGGTCGGCGGTGGCTGGCGCAATCAATACCAGGTCGGCCCACTTGGCCAGCTCGATATGGCCCATGGCCGCTTCGGCGGCGGGGTCGAGCAGATCGAGGTGCACGGGGTTGCCGGAGAGGGCCTGCAGGGTCAGCGGCGTGATGAATTCACGGCCGCCGCGGGTCATCACCACATGGACTTCGGCACCCTGATCGCGCAGGCGCCGAACCAGCTCGGCACTCTTATAAGCGGCAATGCCGCCGCCGACGCCGAGCACGATGCGTTTACCAAACAGCCGCTGCATAGGCCTGCCTTATTTGAATGACGGAGCTTGCGCCGGACACCGTTCGCCTCCCCAGGCCAAGTGCCGCGCAAAAGTTTGGCTACGATATCACAGAGGTCGCCCGGGAACAGCGGCGGCGGGGCTTGCAGCCCGACTCACCAGGGAGAGGTGCATGAGTATTCGTGATTGGCCGGCGGCCGAACGGCCGCGGGAAAAACTGCTGGAGCAGGGCGCCTTGGCGCTGTCGGATGCCGAGTTGCTGGCAATCTTTCTGCGCACCGGGGTGGCCGGCCTGTCGGCGGTCGATCTGGCGCGACAGTTGTTGAGTGATTTTGGCGGGCTGCGGCCCCTGCTGGAGGCTGATTTGCCCGGATTCTCGGCGCGCCTCGGGCTGGGGCCGGCCAAGTATGCGCAGCTGCAGGCGGTGCTGGAGATGGGCCGCCGCCATCTGGCTGAGACGCTGCGCCGCGAGTCGGCCCTGGAAAGCCCGCAGGCGGTGCGCGATTATCTCAAGGCGCGCCTGCGTCATGAGCCGCATGAGGTGTTCGGCTGCCTGTTCCTCGACAGCAAGCACCGGGTGCTGGCCTATGAGAACCTGTTCCACGGCAGTATCGATGGCGCCTCGGTGTATCCGCGCCAGGTGGTCAAACGGGCTCTGGCCCATAACGCCGCTGCGCTGATCCTCACCCACAACCATCCTTCCGGGGTGGCCGAACCCAGTCAGGCGGACCGCCTGCTGACCCAGCAGCTGAAGTCGGCGCTGGCCCTGGTCGAGGTGCGCGTGCTTGATCATTTCATCGTTGGCGATGGCGAGCCATTGTCGCTGGCCGAGCACGGCTGGCTGTGAGCCGACGAGTGGTTAGGCAGGCTGTGCCCCGCTGTACAGGCGCTCGTGCGATGTGGGCTGTGGGTAAGTGGCTGTCGTCCTTGCGACGCCTGGGGTGTTCTGGTATAAAGCAGCGCTCTTTTCTGGGGGCCCGGTTCCTGCGGTGGCAGAGATGCCCGGTAAGACCCCGACAAGATCGGCGCGCTGCGCCAAACTTCGAGAAAGTTCAAGCGGCCAACCCATGCCGGGTTGGGCATGTGGTTTAGAGGGCTGAGGTATGTCGAGAGTCTGTCAAGTGACCGGTAAGGGTCCGGCTGTGGGGAACAACATCTCCCACGCGAACAACAAAACCCGTCGTCGTTTTCTGCCGAACCTGCAGTACCATCGTTTCTGGGTTGAATCCGAGAAGCGTTTCGTGCGTCTGCGCGTTTCTGCCAAGGGCATGCGTGTCATCGACAAGCGTGGTATTGATGTAGTGCTGTCCGAGCTGCGTGCTCGCGGCGAAAAGTTCTAAGGAGTCCATCATGCGTGACCTGATCCGTCTGGTGTCCAGTGCCGGTACCGGCCATTTCTACACCACCGACAAGAACAAGCGCACCACCCCGGACAAGATCGAGATCAAGAAATACGATCCGGTCGTCCGCAAGCACGTGATCTACAAGGAAGCCAAGATCAAGTAATTGATCCGGCCCTTGTGAAAGAACCCGCTTCGGCGGGTTTTTTCTTGTCCATGAAAAAGGCCCGCTGCTGAGCGGGCCTTTTGGCGTGATGACGGCTTACTTCTGCTCGAACATCACATAGACCTTGCGGCAGGTTTCCAGCACTTCCCAGGTGCCGACCAGGCCGGCCGGGATGACGAAGCGGTCGCCGGCGCGCACGGTCTTGGCGTTGCCCTGCTCGTCACGGATCACCGACACGCCCTGGAGGATCTCGCAGTACTCGTGCTCGGTGTAGCGGATGGTCCACTGGCCGGGCTCGCCTTCCCAGACACCGGCATGGAACTGGTTGCAAGGGCTGCTGTAGTGGTTGGTCACGCTTTGCGCCGGGTCGCCCTTGAGGACTTTCTCCGGGGCCGGGCGGTAGTGCTCCGGGGTGGCGCTGCTGTTGGCGAAATCGATGATGCTGTCGATGCTCATGGGGCTTCCCGTCGGTTGGGCGCGGCGCGGTGCGCGCGACTGTGGATTATTCTGTGCGGGTGCCCGGCGTGCTCGCCTGCGAAGGCATGCGAACGGCGGGGCGTTGGGCAGTCTATGTTTAATAAAACGAACGTGACAACCGCACAATCCTTATTCTGTAAAAAATATTGAAATGCCTCCTGCCTCTGGTTTAGGGTGGCAGCCAGCATTGGCCCGGCATGGGCTTGCAGAATATTTGACAGGCACGCCCCGCGCGGCCACCACAGCAAAATAAGAGGAAACCTCCATGAGCACCCTGACCCGCGCTGACTGGGAAGCCCGCGCCAAGGCCCTGAAGATCGAAGGCCGGGCCCTGATCCATGGCGAGCATTGCAATGCCGTCAGCGGCGAGACCTTCGACTGCATCAGCCCGGTCGATGGGCGTTTCCTGACAAAGGTAGCCAGCTGCGATGCGGCCGATGCCGAGCTCGCCGTGCGTGATGCACGCGCCACCTTCGAGTCCGGCGTTTGGTCGCGCATGACCCCGGTCGAGCGCAAGAAGATCATGATCCGCTTTGCCGACCTGATGGATGCGCATGCCGAGGAGCTGGCCCTGCTGGAAACCCTCGACATGGGTAAGCCGATCAGCGATGCCCTGGGCGTCGACGTGCCGGGCGCTTCGCGGGCCATCCGCTGGAGCGGTGAGGCGATCGACAAGATCTACGACGAAGTGGCCGCCACCCCGCACAACGAGCTGGGTCTGGTCACCCGCGAGCCGGTCGGCGTGGTCGCCGCCATCGTGCCGTGGAACTTCCCGATGATCATGACCTGCTGGAAGCTTGGCCCGGCGCTGGCGACCGGTAACTCGGTGATCGTCAAACCGTCCGAGAAGTCGCCGCTGACCGCCATCCGCATGGCCCAGCTGGCGCTGGAAGCCGGTATCCCGGCCGGCGTGCTGAACATCCTGCCGGGCTTTGGTCACACCGTGGGCAAGGCCCTGGCCCTGCACATGGATGTCGACACCCTGGTGTTCACCGGCTCGACCAAGATCGCCAAGCAACTGATGATCTATGCCGGCGAATCCAACATGAAGCGCGTCTGGCTGGAAGCCGGCGGCAAGAGCGCCAACATCGTCTTCGACGATGCGCCGAACCTGCAGGATGCCGCCGAAGCTGCGGCAGCGGCCATCTGCTTCAACCAGGGCGAGATGTGTACCGCCGGTTCGCGTTTGCTGGTCGAGCGTTCGATCAAGGACCAGTTCATGCCGATGGTGCTGGAAGCCATGAAGGGCTGGAAGGCCGGTTATGCCCTGGACCCGGCCACCAAGGTCGGCGCCCTGGTCGATGGCGGTCACCTCAACACCGTGCTGTCCTATATCGAAGCCGGCCATGCCGATAAGGCCAAGCTGCTCTGCGGCGGCAAGCGCGTTCTGGAAGAAACCGGCGGCGTGTATGTCGAGCCGACCATCTTCGACGACGCGCACAACGACATGCGCATCGCCAAGGAAGAAATCTTCGGCCCGGTGCTGACCGTGATTCCGTTCGACACCACTGAAGAAGCTATCGCGATCGCCAACGACAGCATCTACGGTCTGGCGGCGGCGATCTGGACCAGCAACCTGTCCAAGGCGCACCTGGCGGCCAAGGCGCTGCGAGTGGGCAGCATGTGGGTGAACCAGTACGACGGCGGCGACATGACCGCGCCGTTCGGTGGCTTCAAGCAGTCCGGTAACGGTCGCGACAAGTCGCTGCATGCCTTCGACAAGTACACCGAGCTCAAGGCCACCTGGATCAAGCT
>CALMID010000314.1 GCA_937863915.1 uncultured Pseudomonas sp. | reverse complement strand
CACGCCGTTGGGCTGGGTGAAGGCGCCTTCCGGCTGGCGGTAGCGGAATACGCGTCCGGCCACTGTCAGCTCTTCTTCCACGTAATCCTTGCCGATCACCAGGCGCTGGCCACGGGCCCGGCCGATCAGGCTCACTCCCAGTTGCTGTGCAAGCTGTTCGGCCTCGGCCTGCCAGGCGGCATCCAGCTGGCGGTGATAGCACAGGGTGATCAGGGCATCGCCGGCCAGGGTGGTGAGGAATTCGACCTGGAACAGCTTGTGCGACAGCACTTCGCTGGCCTGCCAGGCCGCCTTGAGCGGTGGCATCAGGGCATTGATGGCGGCGCTGGCGATGGGGAACTGCTCGATCAGGATCGGTGTGTGCTTGTCCCCGGCCTCGAACATGGCGTAGTGGCGTTCACCGGCTTCGCGCCACAGGCGGAATTCGGCCCGCAGGCGGTAATGCTCGATCGGCGAGTCGAACACTTCCGGCTCGGGCGCGGCGAAGGGGGCGAGCAGCTCGCGCAGGCGCGCGACCTTGTCTTGCAGTTGCGCGGCGTAGGCCGCCGGATCACGGAGCTGACTCATGCAGGGAAGAAACCGAATTTGATGATGAACAGGGCGGCGAGCACGACCAGCGCCGGATTGAGGTCCTTGAAGCGCCCGGCCAGGGCCTTGATCAGTACCCAGCTGATGAAGCCGAAGGCGATGCCGTTGGCAATCGAGAAGGTCAGCGGCATGGCCAGGGCGGTGATCACCACTGGCGCGGCGACGGTGATGTCATCCCAGTCGATTTCGGCCAGGCCCGAGGTCATCAGTACCGCGACGAACAGCAGCGCCGGTGCCGTGGCGAAGGCCGGCACGGTGCCGGCCAGCGGGGCGAAGAACAGGCTGAGCAGGAACAGTCCGGCGACCACGCAGGCGGTCAGGCCGGTGCGTCCGCCGGCGGCGACGCCCGAGGCCGACTCGATATAGCTGGTGGTGGTGGAGGTGCCGAGCAGCGAGCCGCCCATGGCTGCCGTGCTGTCGGCGATCAGCGCGCGGCCCATCTTCGGCAGGTGACCGTCGGCCCGCATCAGGCCGGCGCGCTTGGCCACGGCGATCAGGGTGCCGGTGTTGTCGAACAGGTCGACGAAGAGGAAGGCGAAGATCACGCTGATCATGCCCACGTCCAGCGCGCCGGCGATATCCAGCTGGAGGAAGGTCGGCGCGATCGAAGGCGGCATGGAGACAATGCCGCCGAACTGGGTCACGCCCAGGGCGATGGCAATGGCGGTGACGGCGAGAATGCCGATCATCACCGCGCCGGTGACGCGGCGCGCTTCCAGGGCGACGATGATGAAGAAGCCGAGCATGGCCAGCAGCGGGCCGGGTGCGGTGAGATCGCCGAGGCCTACCAGGGTGGCCGGATTGTCCACCACCAGGCCGGCTTCCTTGAGGGCGATCAGCGCAAGGAACAGGCCGATGCCGGCGGTGATGGCCGAGCGCAGCGGCAGTGGAATGCTGTTGACGATCCACTCGCGGATACGCAGCGCCGACAGGGCAAAGAACAGGGTGGCGGAAATGAACACCGCGCCCAGGGCTACCTGCCAGCTGTAGCCCATGTGCAGGACCACGCTGTAAGTGAAGAAGGCGTTCAGGCCCATGCCGGGGGCGAGGGCGATCGGGTAGTTGGCGATCAGGCCCATGATGGCCGAACCGATGGCCGCCGCCAGGCAGGTGGCGACGAACACCGCCCCCTTGTCCATGCCGGTCTCGCCGAGGATGGCCGGGTTGACGAAGAGGATGTAGGCCATGGTCAGGAAGGTGGTCAGACCGGCCAGGATTTCGGTGCGCACGGTGGTGTCGTGTGCCTTGAGTTGGAACAGCTTTTCCAGCATGGGGATTCCCCTGGGGCGTGGCAGTGCCAGTGAACGATAGGCATCAGGCAAGCACAGGCTGTGCCGGCATGCCGAATATCGACGCGAGTCCCTGCGCAAAAGCGGCGAATCATAGCAGCTCACCGGTGTGGCGAAAAACTGACCCAGGCGTCAGCCTGTCGGAGTTTTGGCCATTCGACCAAGGTCGATAACGGCTGCGCTTGGCCGTCCACCAGCCGAGGCGAATACTGCCGTTTATATTTCATCAGAACCGTTCAGGATTTCTGTGGTAAGCCGCTAAACCTATAAGGCTATGCGTTTTGAGGGTGGTGCATGAACTTCAGTATTGTGCGGGTGATGTGGGGCAGCGCCCTGGTGGTGGTGGCGCTGGCGATTGGTCTTTCCGTCTGGGTTTCGATCGAAATTGGCGCCCTGGATGAGATCGATCAACGCTCGGCGCAGCTGAGTGAGGCGCGAGAGCTGACGCAGGAATTGCGCTATCACCTGGCTCAGGTGCAGCAGTTCTACACCGATGCCAGCCTGACTCAGGAGCGCGAGCCTGTGCAGGAGGCTGCCGCCAACTACCGCGAGGCGTTGAGTCTGCTGGATCAACTGGCTCGCCTGGCGCCTGAATATGCGACCACCGTGCAGAAGTTGCGCGGCCCGGTGGATGAGCTGAACCGCGTGGGAGAGCGCATGTTCGAGGCCTACAGCAGTGCCGGAAAGGCTGCTGGTGATCAGGTCATGAGTGAGTTTGATGCCCATTCCGCCGAGGTGATTGCCCGCTTTGCCGAGTTGCAAGAACCACTGGGCAAGGATTACGCGGATGTTGGCAGGCGCGCAGATGAGCGGCGTGACAGCTTGCGCTTTACGTCCCTGCTGGCTTGGTCGCTGGTGGTAGCGGTGATCATCGGCAGCACTTGGCTGATCCATCTGCGTGTGCTGCCGCCCATCCGTCGCCTCAGCCGTTCCCTGGACCGCCTGGCTGACGGCAGTGGCGATCTGACCCGGGAAATTCGTCAGGATGCCGAGGATGAGATTGGTGCGGTGGTCAGTGCCTTCAACCGCTTTGTGGCCGGCCTGCGTCAGCAGATCGCCACGGTGGCCGAGGTAGCGCATACCCTCGATCATTCCTCCACACAGCTGGTCAGCGACGCCCAGGCCGCCGAGCAGAGTGCCGAAGTGCTGCGGGTCGAGGTCGAGCAGGTGGCCACGGCGGTCAACGAGATGGCCATGACCGTGCAGGGCGTTGCCGAGCATGCCCACGACAGTTCGGCGCAGACCGCCGATGCCAATCGGGAGGCACACAGTGCGATCCAGGTGGTCGATGCGACCATCGCCGATATCCGTGTGCTGGCCGCTGAAGTGCTCAGGGCGGCGCAGGTGATCGAGGAGCTGGAGGGCCATTCGCGGGAAATCGGCGGCGTGCTCGAAGTGATCCGTACCATCGCCGATCAGACCAATCTGCTGGCGCTCAATGCGGCCATCGAGGCGGCCCGTGCGGGCGAGCAGGGGCGTGGTTTTGCCGTGGTCGCCGATGAAGTCCGCACCCTGGCCAGCCGCACCCAGGCCTCCACCGAGGAAATCAACGGCATGATCGATCGCCTGCAGAGGTCATCTCGCGAGGCTGTCGCCGTGATGGAGGAAAGTCGCCAGCATGCCGAGCATGGTGTCGCCCAGGCCGAGGGGGCTGGGCAGGCGCTGCGCAATATCAGTGCTCGGGTCGCCGCGGTGTCCGAGCGCAGCCTGCAGATTGCCGAGGCCGCCCGCGAACAGTCGCTGGTCAGCGAGGAGATCAACCGGCGCATCAGTAGTCTTAGCGATGAGGCCGGACGCACGGTAGAGTTGGCAGACACCACCTTGCAGCGCGGTCGTCATGCTGGCGAGAACGCCCACCGCCTGGAAGGTATCGTCGGCCAGTTCAAATACTGAGCCGCTCACTGCCCAGCGGAGTTGCCATGAGCAAGCGTGCCCTGATCGCCGTCGCCGACGGTGTGGAAGACATTGAAAGCGTGACCCTGATCGACGTGCTGCGGCGCGCCGAGGTCGAGGTGGTGGTGGCCAGCATCGAGAGCCGGCGCATGGTCACCTGCGCCCGTGGTTCGCGCCTGACTGCCGATGCCATGTTGATGGACGTGCTGGCCCAGGAGTTCGACCTGATTGCCCTGCCGGGCGGCATGCCCGGTGCCCAGGCGCTGGCCGAGCATGCTCCGCTGGGCGAGCTGGTGGTGCGCCAGGCCAGGGCCGGCAAATTGTTCGCTGCCATCTGCGCCGCCCCGGCGCTGGCGCTGCAGGCCTTCGGCGTGCTCAAGCAGCGGCGCATGACCTGCTACCCGAGTTTCAGCGAGCGCCTGTCGGGCTGCACCTTCGTCGATCAGCCGGTGGTGGTCGACGGCAACTGCATCACCGCCCAGGGCCCGGCCAGTGCGCTGGAGTTTGCCCTGACCCTGGTCGAGCAACTGCGTGGCAAGGCCGTGCGTCAGCAGGTCGCCGACGCCATGCTGGTGCGTCCATGAGGCAGGGCTTGTGTGCTCTGGCGCTGGTGCTGCTGGCCGGCTGTGCCACGGACAGCGAGCCGGTCCGGCATAGTCTGGGCATGCACAGCGCACAAACAGAGGCGGGCGAGGGACTGCGGCAGATGACCGACCGGCATAGTGGCGTGCAGCTGTGGGTCGCCGAACAGCCGGTGCTCAGCCAGAACGATATCGAGCAGGCCGAGGTGCTGGTGGGCGGCGATGGGCAGGCGGTGGTGTTGCTCAGCCTGTCGCCCTCGGCTCAGGCGCTGCTGGCCAGTATCACCGCCACTCAGATCGGCCAGCCGCTGGCGATTCTGATCGACGGGGAACTGCGCATGGCGCCGATCATCCGCGAGCCGATCAGTGATGGCCGGCTCGCCCTGACGGGCTTTGATTCGCTGGCCGAGGCCAATGCCCTGGTCGACGACTGGAGTCGCTGAACCGCTCAATCGCAGCAGTGGCGGTCATCGAGCGCTTCCAGCAGGCGGCAGTGCTCGGCATGACCACTCTGGCAGCCGGCCAGCTTGCCGAGTTCGGCCTGCATGTTCTGCAGGTCGCGGATGCGCGTGGCGATGCTGTCCAGATGCTCACGCACCATTTGGTCGGCGCTGGCGCAGGGGCGCTCGGGGTGGGCGGCAAGGTCCAGCAGGCTGCGGATCTCCTCCAGACTGAAGCCAAGTTCGCGGCCGCGGCGGATAAAGCGCAGGCGCCGCACGTCCTGTTCCTGATAGTGGCGATAGCCGGAGGGGCTGCGTTGGGGTTCCGGTAGCAGGCCACTGCGCTCGTAGAAGCGGATGGTCTCCAGATTGACGCCGCTCTCACGCGCCAGCACGCCGATGGTCAGTGGCTTGCTCATGTTGACTCCGTAGTTACTACAGGCTTTAGCCTAGTCTGCATGTCAAATACGGAGATGCCAAATGGGCGCTAATTGCTGCAATCACGACTCGGCTCCGCGCCACGACGACGGCCGCTACCGGCGTATTCTGTGGATTGCGCTGCTCGTCAACCTGGCCATGTTTCTGGTCGAAATCGGCGCCGGTCTCAAGGCAGGCTCGATCTCGCTGCTGGCTGACTCGCTGGATTTTCTCGGCGACAGCGCCAACTACGCGATCAGCCTCTGGGTGCTGGGTATGGCGCTGACCTGGCGTGCCCGCGCGGCCCAGTTCAAGGCCTTCAGCATGCTGGTGTTCGGCCTTGGCGTGTTGGGCGCGGCGCTGTGGCAGGCCTGGCAGGGGGATGTGCCCAGTGCGCCGACCATGGGTGTGGTGGGTACGCTGGCACTGCTGGCCAATGTGGGCGTCGCGACAATGCTCTATGCCTACCGCCAGGGCGATAGCAACATGCGCAGTGTCTGGTTGTGCTCGCGCAACGATGCCCTTGGCAACCTGGCCGTATTGGCGGCCGCGCTGGGGGTGTTCGGCACCGGCAGCGCCTGGCCTGATCTGCTGGTGGCCATGCTTATGGCAGGGCTGGCCGTGCATTCGGCGGGCGTGGTGCTGCGACATGCCGAGGGCGAGCTCAATGGTGGGCATGACCATGCGCACTGAACTGCAAGAGGCGTTGCACCAGGCCTTTACCGAAGGGCGCAAGGCGCTGGCCGGCCATGATCCAGACGCAGCCTACGTCTGGCTGGAGCGTGCCCATATCCTCAGTCAGCGCATGCCGCTGCGCCACGCCTGGTCGCACTGGCTCATGCTGCAGGCTGGCTGGCAGGCGCGTGACTGGCGCGAGGTGTCAGGACAGCTGCCGCGCATCTTCGCCGCGCTGCTTTTTTCGCGTATCTGGGTGCCACTGGGCAACAGCGGGCGGGCTCGGGTCAGCGCCTTCCAGCCGATGCCGCTGAGCGAGGAGCTCAGGCGCCTGCTGGACGAGCGCTAGCGATTTACTTGCTGGCCCGCAGGATGACGAACTTGGGCGTGGCCGCCACCTGCTCGACACCGCGGAACAGGCGTTTGAGCTTGGCGTGGTAGCCCAGGTGGCGATTGCCGACGATCCACAGTTCGCCGCCAGTGACCAGCGCCGCACGGGCCTGCTGGAACATGCGCCAGGCGAGGAAGTCGCCGACCACCTGCTGCTGATGGAACGGCGGGTTGCACAGCACCAGGTCGAGGGAGTCGGCGGCTTGCTCGGCCAGGCCGTCCCCGGCACGGATGCTGACGCTGCGCTCACCCAGCGCGGCCTGCCAGTTTTCCTGGGCCGACTGCACGGCCATGAACGACTCGTCCACCAGGGTCATCTGAGCCTGCGGATTGCTCAGGGCATAGGCGATGCCGAGCACGCCGTTGCCGCAACCGAGGTCGGCCACACGCAGCGCGCCAAGGGCCTTGGGCAGGTGCGGGAGGAAGGCGCGGGTGCCGATATCCAGGCCTTCGCGGCAGAACACGTTGGCGTGGTTGACCAGTTCCAGTGCGGGTTTGTCCAGGCGGTAGCGGGTCGGGTAGGGCGATACCGGCACTGGCCGCTGCTCGGGCGTGGCACTCAGCAGGCGAGCCTTCTTCACCGCCAGGGACGCCTGCAGCGGGCCGATGTACTGCTCCAGCAACTCGCCAGCGGCGCGCGGCAGATGCTTGATCATGCCGGCGGCGACCACCCTGGCGCCGGGCGCCAGCTGGCCATGCAGACGGATCAGCTGTTCCTCCAACAGGGCCAGGGTCTTGGGCACCCGGATCAGCACCCAGTCGAACGGCCCGGCGAGCGGTGCGCTGGCGGGTATGAACGTCACGCTGTCGGCAGGCAGGTCATTACGCGCCAGGTTCTTCTGCAGGGCCAGGGCGCCGAGGAAGGAGTCGCCGCTGCTGGTCACCCGACAATGGGGCGCGAGGGCGCAGGCCAGGGCGCCGAAGCCGTCGTTGAGCAGCAGTACGCGGGCATCCGCCGCCAGTCCCTGCTCATGCAGGTGGTTGAGCAGATACTCGTCGGCGGCATCGAAGGCCTGCAACGGGTCGTTGGCCTGATCCGGCTGGCGGATCAGGTCGAGCTGGGCGAAGGGCGTGCTGAATAGGGGCATACGGGCTGCTGGTCGGGTTCGGGCGTGACGTGGACTATCGACAAGGACCGCCAGTATGACTGTCCGGGCTGGCAACTTCATCCGCCAGCTGCCGAGCGAGCGGCTCGCCGCTGGAAACAAAAACGGCGCCCGCAGGCGCCGTCGTCACAGCAGGCCGGGTCAGGGCTTCTGCTGTGCCTTGAGCAGGTCGCGGATTTCGCTGAGCAGCTCCTGGTCCTTGGTCGGTGCCGGCGGGGCTTCCGGGGCGGCGGCTTCCTCGCGCTTGAGGCGGTTGATCGCCTTGACGCCCATGAAGATGGCGAACGCGACGATGACGAAGTCGAGGACGGTCTGGATGAACTTGCCGTAGCTCAGTACCACGGCCGGCGCTGCCCCTTCGGCGGCCTTGAGGGTGATGGCCAGATCGGTGAAATCCACCCCGCCGATCAGCAGGCCCACCGGCGGCATGATCACGTCGCCGACGAAGGAGGTGACGATCTTGCCGAACGCGGCGCCGATGATGATGCCCACGGCCATGTCGACGACGTTGCCTTTGACCGCGAAGGCCTTGAATTCGCTGAGGATGCTCATGCTGTTGTGTGTCCCTTCCAGGTGGAGATGCGGCCAGTGTAATGCAGCCCCTGTTCAGAAGGCGAGGTCGACTTCCGGCAGCGCCTCGAATCCCGGCCGGGCCAGCAGATAGCCCTGGAACAGCTGGATGCCCATGCCCTTCAGCACGGCCAGTTCCTCGCGGGTTTCCACGCCTTCGGCAATCACCTCGACGCCCAGGCGGCGGCACATCTGTACCGTGCCGTCGACCAGTACCTGGCGCACGCTGTCCTGGTCGATGCCGCGAATCAGTTCCATGTCCAGCTTGAGCAGGTCGGGCTGGAAATCCGCCAGCAGGTTGAGGCCGGCATAGCCTGATCCGAAATCGTCGATCGCCGTCTTGAAGCCCTGTTTGCGATAGGCATACAGAATCCGCAGCAGATGCTCGATATCCAGCACCTGCTCCTGTTCGGTGACCTCGAAGATGATGCGCTCCAGTGGGAAGCCAAAGCGTGCAGCGGCATCCAGAGTGGCGCGAATACAGGTTTCCGGCTGGTAGACGGCGTTGGGCATGAAGTTGATCGACAGCAGTCCCGGCAGGTTCAGGCGCGCGCCCAGTTCGACCGCCTTGATCCGGCAGGCCTGGTCGAAGGCATAGAGATTGTCGGCATCCACCTGTTGCAGCAGTGAGCCGGCCGACTCGCCTTGAGGGCCGCGGACCAGCGCTTCGTGAGCAAAGACCTTGCGGTTCTGCAAGTCGCAGACGGGTTGGAAGGCCATGCTGATGGGAAAGTTCAGGGCCTGGCCGTCACGGCAGGCACTGCAGCGACTATTCGACATGATGAGGCTCGTATTGTGACTGACTCTAGTTAAGCACAAGCCGGCGGCGTTCAGGCAAGGGCCTGCTAGGCTTGAGTCTGTCACCGGCCAGGACGATACCGTCATGCCATTGCAGAAGCATCCGCTGGAACGCGAGTTCCCCGAGTACAGCGCCCAGTTGCAGTCCCTGCAGCGCCGCAACGGCCACTTCCAGCATCTGGTGGATGAATACCATCAGCTGGATGAGCGCATCTACAGCGTCGAGGCTGGTCGCCAGGCGCTGGACGACTGTCTGCTGCTGGGCCTCAAGCTGCAGCGCGTGGGCCTCAAGGATGAGCTGGTCGAGTTGCTGCGCCAGGCCAAGGCCGGCGCTGACCTGCACTGAAGTTGATCAGGGTCAACAGGCATCCGGCAGCGGCTGGTTAGTCTGAACCCAACAGCCAACCACGGAGTTGCCCCCGATGCATGTAGATCACCACCCGTTGATTCAAGATTTCCCGGAACTGCGCGATGCCCTGCACGAGCTGCGTCAGACCGACCATCACTTTGCCCGCCTGGCGAGTGAGTACGAAGAGCTCGACAAGCGCATCTGCCGTGTCGAAGACGGCGTCGAACTGCTCGATGATGTGACCCTCGGCGGCCTCAAGCAGCAGCGCGTGGCGCTGAAGGACGATCTGGCGCGAATGCTGAAGAAGTCACAAGGCGAGTGCTGCGGTGCCTGCGGCGGCTGATTAGCCCGCGCCGTCACGAAAACCCGATCAGGCTGGCCTGGTCGGGTTTTTTATTGTCATGTTCAAGCTGCTAGAGTGCCCGCTTTGTTATTTTCGGGCTCCTGCACCATGACCGATAGCGCTTCAGCCGTCCCCGCTCGGGTCAGCTTCGTCACGGCTTTTTACTTCTGGCTCAAACTGGGTTTTATCAGCTTCGGCGGGCCGGCCGGGCAGATCGCGATCATGCACCAGGAACTGGTCGAGCGCCGGCGCTGGATTTCCGAGCGGCGTTTTCTGCATGCGCTGAACTACTGCATGGTCCTGCCCGGTCCCGAGGCCCAGCAGCTGGCGATCTATATCGGCTGGCTGCTGCACCGCTACTGGGGCGGTATCGCCGCCGGCGTGCTGTTCGTGCTGCCCTCGCTGTTCATCCTGATTGCCCTGTCCTGGCTGTACATCGCCTACGGTGAGCAACCGCTGGTGGCCGGGTTGTTCTACGGCATCAAGCCGGCGGTGACGGCCATCGTTCTGCAGGCGGCGCAGCGCATTGGCTCGCGGGCATTGAAAAACAACTGGCTGTGGGCGATTGCGGCAGCGGCCTTTGTCGCCATCTTCGCCCTTGAGGTGCCGTTCCCGCTGATCGTGCTCGGCGCGGCGCTGGCCGGTTTTATTGGCGGGCGCCTGGCGCCGCAGCATTTCGCCGTCGGCGGCGGGCATGCGGGGCACCAGCGCAATTATGGCCCGGCGCTGATCGACGACGACACGCCTACGCCTGCCCATGCGCGCTTTCGCCTGTCGCGTCTGTTCATGCTGTTGCTGGTCGGTGGCCTGCTGTGGCTCTTGCCGATGGCATTGCTGTGTGCGCTGTTCGGCTGGCAGGGCACGTTGACGCAGATGGCCTGGTTCTTCACCAAGGCGGCGCTGCTCACCTTCGGCGGCGCCTATGCGGTGCTGCCATACGTCTATCAGGGCGCGGTGGGACATTACGGCTGGCTGACGCCCACGCAGATGATCGATGGCCTGGCACTGGGGGAAACCACGCCGGGGCCGCTGATCATGGTGGTGGCATTCGTCGGCTTCGTCGGTGCCTATGTGCAGCCGGTGTTCGGTCCCGAGTCGGCCTTTGTCGGTGGTGCGCTGGCGGCGGCGCTGGTCACCTGGTTTACCTTCCTGCCGTCGTTCCTGTTCATCCTGGCTGGTGGGCCGCTGGTGGAATCGACCCACAACGAGCTGAAATTCACCGCGCCGCTTACCGGCATCACCGCCGCTGTGGTGGGGGTGATCGTCAACCTGGCGCTGTTCTTCGCCTGGCATGTGCTCTGGCCGCAGGGCTGGAGTGGCGGTTTCGAATGGCCGGCGGCGCTGATTGCCCTGCTCGCGGCGCTGGCGCTGCTGTGGTTCAAGCGCGGGGTCATCGAGGTGCTGGCGGGCGCCGCCCTGCTCGGGTTGCTGGTGCAGGCCCTGAGGTAAAACTCGGGCAGCAAAAAGGGGCTCCGCGGAGCCCCTTTTTTGTGAAGTGACTGGGTTACTGGAACTGCTCGATATCGCGCACCACGCTGTCGATCACGCCCTTGAGCGTGTCCAGGGTGACCTGCTGCTTGTTGTCTTCCAGGTCCTTGCCGAAGCCTTTGCGCACCACCTGCAGCACCGGCTTGCCGGTGCTGGCGTCGATGAACTCGGCCTCGAGGAACAGCTCGCTGTTCTTGTCACGCTCGCCGGCGGCGGTCATGGCGGCGGCGGTGACCAGGGCGATCGGGATGATTTCGTAGGGCTTGAGCGGTTCGGTGCTGGTCGACACGCCGGTGATCGCTGCGCGGAAGATCAGGGTCTGGCTGCCGCTGATATTGGCGCCGTTCTTCAGATCGATCAGTTGGAACTTCTTGCCCAATGCGCTTCTCACCTGGCTGTTGGCGTAGCCATACAGCTCTTCCAGGGCCTGGGTGTTGACCTGCTCGGACGGCTTGGGCGACGGGTAGAACTGCACGCTCTGCACCACGAGATTGCGGTAGTTCTCCGCCTTGAAGTTCGGGTCGACCCAGCGCAGTACCGGCTGGCCGGAGGCTGATTCGGTTTTTTCCAGTTTCGAGTAGTCGCGTAGGTAGCCGGAGAATTGCTGCTGATCTGTGTACTTGGCGGTGCAGCCGGTGAGGGTCAGGCTACCCAGCAGCAGGGCGGTGGCGAGGGGGCGCAGAGTGAGCATGGCGGGTCCTTGTCATGGGGTGGGGTATATCCATCGGCAAGTCCGCGGCTCATCTGTCGTGACCGGCCAAACTGCCATCGAGATTGCAAGCTTTGTGATGACAAAGCAATTAAGGCGAAGCACTTTTTAGACTGCTTTTGACGTCCGTTACAACAGCCCGCCAAAGCGAAAACCGCTGCCCACCCAGGCAAAGGCCAGGGCCGAGAGTGTGATCAGCGCAATGTGCCAGCCCAGGGCCGGCAGGCGTTCGGCGCTCAGGCGCGGGATCAGCACCAGCCGCGCATGCACGCCGAGGGCGGCGGTCAGCGCCAGCAGGCCGAGCTTGGCCTGGATCAGCGCGGCCTGCGGGCTGTCGCCCAGCCACAGGGCATGGGGTAACCACAGACTGGCCAGCCACAGGCCGGTGACCACCTGCAACAGCAGGGCCGGCAGGCCGATCTTTTCAAAGACCTGCTCGAAATTGCGGATGGCCTGAACGTCTCGCCGGCGCAGGGCGCCGGGCAGGATGCCGAGGGCCAGCACCAGATGGCCGCCAATCCAGACGCTGGCGCCGAGCAGGTGGAAATACAGCAGTATGCGCATGGCCGAACTCCTTTTTGTGGCCAGTCTGCCCGAGCATCCGCCGCTGCAGCGTGATGCGGATCAACTCGGCCTCAGGCCTGCCGGCAGCGCGCCGTGAATTCGTCCATGGGCATCGGCCGGCCGAACAGGTAACCCTGGAAGTGCTGGCAGCCGTTATTGAGCAAAAACTGGTGTTGCTCTTCGGTTTCCACGCCTTCGGCGATCACTTTTAGGTTTAGCTTTTCGGCCAGGACGATGATCACTCGGGCGATGTCGGCATCGCTGGGGTCGATGACTGCATCGTGAACGAAAGACTGGTCGATCTTCAGCTGTTCCAGTGGGAAGCGTTTGAGGTAGCTGAGCGAGGAATAGCCGGTGCCGAAGTCATCCAGTTCAAAGCTGATGCCGTGGCTGCGCAACCGGTCCATCTTGACGATGATGTCGTCGATGTTATGAGCCAGCAGGCTCTCGGTCAGCTCAAGCTTGAGGCGCTCTGGGTTGGCGCCGGTTTCCTCGAGGATGCCGAGCACCTTTTCGACAAACAGGTCTTCATGCATTTGCTTTGCACTGATATTTACGGCAAGTGTGAGGTCGGCCAGTGCTGGTTCTTCGGCCCAGGCCGCCAGATGTTGGCAGGCTTGACGCAGAACGAGTTCGCCGAGCGGCAGGATCAGACCGGTGGCTTCGGCCAGGGGAATAAACTCGGCCGGCGCAACCATGCCGCGACTCGGGCTGTTCCAGCGAGCCAGGATTTCGCCGCCGATGATCTGGCCGGTGACGTTGACCTGTGGCTGGCAGTAGATCTGTAGTTCGCCGCGCTGCAGGCCATCGCGTAGCTCCTGTTCCAGGGCCACGCGGCGGTTGACGCTGGCCTGCATGCTCGGGTCGAAGAAGCGCAGGGTATTACGTCCTTCGGCCTTGGCCTGGTACATGGCCACGTCGGCCTGTTTGAGCAATTCATCGAGGCCGGCGGTGTGCTGGTCGAACAGGGCGATGCCGATGCTCGGCGTGCTGTGGTACGGGCGCTCCCTGAGGCTGTAGGGCCGGTTCAGCTCGGCGAGAATCTTCTGCCCGACCATCTCGGCCTGCAGTGCGGTTTCCTGCAACTCCTCGCTGAGGTCCTCGAGCATCACCACGAACTCGTCACCGCCCAGGCGCGCCACGGTATCCACCTCGCGCACGCTGCCGCGCAGGCGTTTCGCCACCTGCTGCAGCAGGTGATCGCCGATGTCGTGGCCGAGGGTATCGTTGAGTGCCTTGAAGTTGTCCAGGTCGATGAACAGCAGGGCGCCCTGGCGCTGGTTGCGCGCGCAGCCGAGCAGGGC
>CALMID010000313.1 GCA_937863915.1 uncultured Pseudomonas sp. | reverse complement strand
GTGCAGATTCAGGAGCGCAACAAACTGCGCATCTTCCTGCGCCGCGATCCCTACGGACGTTTCTGCTACTGCCTGGCCTATGTGCCGCGTGATGTGTACTCCACCGAGATACGCGTGAAGATCCAGCAGATTCTCATGGAGCGTTTGCAGGCCAGCGACTGCGAGTTCTGGACCTACTTCTCCGAGTCGGTGCTGGCACGGGTGCAGTTCATCCTGCGCGTCGATCCGCGCAACCGCGTGCAGGTGGACATTGCCCGCCTGGAGCAGGAAGTGATCCAGGCCTGCCGCTCGTGGAAGGACGACTACACCAGCCTGATGCTGGAGAGCCTGGGCGAGGGGCACGGCACCCAGGTGCTGGCCGATTTCCCGAAAGGCTTCCCGGCCGGCTACACCGAGCGCTTCGCGCCGCACTCGGCGGTGATCGACATGCAGCACCTGCTCAGCCTGTCCGAGCAGCGGCCGCTGGTGATGAGCTTCTACCAGCCGCTGGCCCAGGGTGAGTCGCAGCTGCATTGCAAGCTCTACCACGCCGATACGCCGCTGCCGCTGTCGGATGTGCTGCCGATTCTGGAAAACCTCGGTTTGCGTGTGCTGGGCGAGTTCCCCTACCGCCTGCGCCGTCAGGATGGCCGCGAGTTCTGGATCCACGACTTCGCCTTCACCTATGCCGGCGCCCAGGTGCCGGATATTCAGGTGCTCAACGAGACCCTGCAGGATGCCTTCGTGCACATCGTCAACGGCGATGCCGAGAACGATGCCTTCAACCGCCTGGTGCTGGCCGCCGGCCTGCCGTGGCGCGACGTGGCGATGCTGCGGGCCTATGCCCGTTACCTCAAGCAGATCCGCCTGGGCTTCGATCACGGCTACATCGCCAGCACGCTGATCAACCATGCCGATATCGCCTGCGAGCTGGTGCGTCTGTTCAAGACCCGTTTCTACCTGGCCCGCAAGCTCACCGGCGAAGACCTGGAAGCCAAGCAGCAGAAGCTGGAGCAGGCCATCCTCGCCGCGCTGGACAATGTCGCGGTGCTCAACGAGGACCGCATCCTCAGGCGCTACCTGGACCTGATCAAGGCCACCCTGCGCACCAACTTCTATCAGCCCGATGCCAGCGGCCAGGCCAAGCCGTACTTCAGCTTCAAGCTCAACCCGCGGGCGATTCCCGATATTCCGCGACCGGTGCCCAAGTTCGAAATCTTCGTCTACTGCCCGCGCGTCGAGGGCGTGCACCTGCGCTTTGGCGACGTGGCCCGCGGCGGTCTGCGCTGGTCCGACCGCGAGGAGGACTACCGCACCGAGGTGCTGGGCCTGGTCAAGGCGCAGCAGGTGAAGAACGCGGTCATCGTGCCCATGGGCGCCAAGGGCGGCTTCATCCCGCGCAAGATGCCGGTGGGCGGCAACCGCGACGAGGTGCTGGCAGAGGGCATCGCCTGCTACCGCATCTTCATCAGCGGCCTGCTGGATATCACCGACAACCTCAAGGACGGCCAGGTCGTGCCGCCGGTCAATGTGGTGCGCCACGACGCCGACGATCCCTACCTGGTGGTGGCGGCCGACAAGGGCACCGCGACCTTCTCCGACATCGCCAACGGCATCGCCCTGGACTACGGCTTCTGGCTGGGCGACGCCTTCGCCTCGGGCGGTTCGGCCGGCTACGACCACAAGGGCATGGGCATCACCGCCAAGGGCGGCTGGGTCTCGGTGCAGCGGCATTTCCGCGAGCAGGGCATCGACATCCAGAAGGATGTGACCACGGTGATCGGCATCGGCGACATGGCCGGCGACGTGTTCGGCAACGGCCTGTTGCTGTCCGAGCAGTTGCAGCTGGTCGCCGCGTTCAACCACCTGCACATCTTTATCGACCCCAATCCGGACCCGGCGGCCAGTTTTGCCGAGCGCAAGCGTCTGTTCGAACTGCCGCGCTCAAGCTGGGCCGACTACGACGCCAAGCTGATTTCCGAGGGTGGTGGCATCTTCCTGCGCAGTGCCAAGAGCATCCCCATCAGTGCCCAGATGCAGGCGCGTTTCGCCATCCAGGCCGACAAGCTGGCGCCCAACGACCTGCTCAATGCCTTGCTCAAGGCGCCGGTGGACCTGATCTGGAACGGCGGCATCGGCACCTATGTGAAGTCGAGCAAGGAGAGCCACGCCGACGTCGGCGACAAGGCCAACGATGCCCTGCGGGTCAATGGCAGCGAGCTGCGCGCCAAGGTCTTCGGCGAGGGCGGCAACCTCGGCATGACCCAGCTGGGCCGGGTCGAGTTCGGTCTCAATGGCGGCGCCGGCAACACCGACTTCATCGACAACGCCGGTGGTGTGGACTGTTCCGACCATGAGGTGAACATCAAGATTCTTCTCGGTGGCGTGGTCCAGGCCGGCGACATGACCGAGAAACAACGCAACAAGCTGCTGGCCGAGATGACCGATGAGGTGGCCGCGCTGGTGCTGGGCAACAACTACAAGCAGACCCAGGCGCTGTCGCTGGCCCAGCGTCGCGCCCGCGAGCGCATCGGCGAGTACCGCCGGCTGATGGCCGCCCTGGAGTCCGCTGGCAAGCTCGACCGGGCCTTGGAGTTCCTCCCCAGTGAGGAGGAGATCAGCGAACGTCTGGCCAACGGCCAGAGTCTGACGCGCCCGGAGCTGTCGGTGCTGATTTCCTACAGCAAGATCGATCTCAAGGAGGCCCTGCTGAAATCGCGTGTGCCGGACGACGATTACCTGATTCGTGACATGGAAACGGCCTTCCCGCCCAAGCTGGTGGCCAAGTTCGGCGCGCAGATGCGTCAGCACCGTCTCAAGCGCGAGATCGTCAGCACGCAGATCGCCAATGATCTGGTCAACCACATGGGCATCACCTTCGTGCAGCGACTCAAGGAGTCCACCGGCATGAGTGCGGCCAACGTCGCCGGCGCCTACGTCATCGTGCGCGACGTGTTCCGCCTGCCGCACTGGTGGCAGCAGATCGAGGCGCTGGACTACAAGGTGCCGGCCGAACTGCAGCTGCAGCTGATGGACGAGCTGATGCGCCTGGGCCGCCGCGCCACCCGCTGGTTCCTGCGCAGCCGCCGTGACGATCTGGACGCCGCTCGCGACGTCGGCCACTTCGCCCCGCGTGTGGCCGAGCTGGCCGGGCGCCTGGACGAACTGCTCGAAGGCC
>CALMID010000312.1 GCA_937863915.1 uncultured Pseudomonas sp. | reverse complement strand
CGACGGCGAAATTCACCGGTGGCGATTACGGCCCGCGGGCCAATAGTGACCCGCGCGCCTTCCTGGCGGGGCTGGAGGGTTGGCGCAAGCGGGCCAGCAACGCCCAGCTGAACGGCTTCGAGGTCACTCCGGCCTTCGCCGCGGCCGTGATCATCGCGCACCAGGCCGGTGGCGCCGGGCAGGCGTTGCTGGATCAGCTGGCGTTGGCCTTTATCGTCAGCCGGCTGGTGTACTTCGTCTGCTACCTGGCCGACTGGGGGCCGCTGCGCTCGTTGGTGTGGATGGTCGGCATGGGGCTGATCGTCAGCCTGTTCGTAGTCTCTGCATAACCAGTAAACTGGCGGCTGTTTTCAGCCGAGTGTTGTCCCAATGAAGTTGTCCAAGCCGCTGTTGCTGTGTTCTGTTGTTCTGGCGCTGGCTGCCTGTGGTGGGGTCGATCCCAACTCGCCGATGGGCAAGCGCCAGGCGCTGTTCAAGGAAATGCTCAGGACCAGCGAGGACCTCGGCGGCATGCTGCGTGGTCGGCTGCCGTTCGACGAGGCGCGCTTTGTGGCTGGTGCCGAGCAACTCGACAAGTTGTCGCGCCAGCCCTGGCAGCATTTCCCGCAGGTGCGCGACGAAGGCGACAGCCGGGCCAAGGACGAGGTCTGGCAGCGCCAGGAGCGTTTCCAGCAACTGGCTCGTCAACTGGAAGGTGATACCGCGCTGCTGCGTGAGCTGAGCCAGCGCAAGCCGCTCGATCCCAAGCTGGCTGAGCCGGCGGTGAAGAAGGTCGAGGACAGCTGCCGCGCCTGCCACGAAGAGTTTCGCGCCTACTGACCCGCTGCCAGGCGGGTAATAAGCAGACAAAAAAAGCCCCGCCGGAGCGGGGCTTTTTGCATCACGCGGGGGCTTACAGGCCGGCCGCGGCGCGCAGGGCGTCGACCTTGTTGGTCTGCTCCCAGGAGAAGGTGGTGAAGCTGTCGTCGCCGACGGTCTTCTGCTGCGGGGTACGACCGAAGTGACCGTAGGCCGCGGTGGCCTGGTACATCGGGTGCAGCAGATCCAGCATCCTGGTGATGGCATAGGGGCGCAGGTCGAAGACTTCGCGCACCAGTTGGATGATCTTGTCTTCGGCGATCTTGTGGGTGCCGAAGGTGTTGATCGAGATGGAGGTCGGTTGGGCCACGCCGATGGCGTAGGACACCTGAATTTCGCAGCGGTCGGCCAGGCCGGCGGCGACGATGTTCTTGGCCACGTAACGGCCGGCGTAGGCAGCCGAGCGGTCAACCTTGGACGGGTCCTTGCCGGAGAAGGCGCCGCCGCCGTGACGGGCCATGCCGCCGTAGGAGTCGACGATGATCTTGCGGCCGGTCAGACCGCAGTCGCCCACCGGGCCGCCGATCACGAAGTTGCCGGTCGGGTTGATGTGGAACTGGGTGTCCTTGTGCAGCAGTTCGGCGGGCAGGGTGTGCTTGACGATCAGCTCCATCACCGCTTCACGCAGGTCGGCCAGCGACACTTCCGGGTTGTGCTGGGTGGACAGCACCACGGCGTCGATGCCGACTACCTTGCCATTCTCGTAGCGGCAGGTGACCTGGGATTTGGCGTCCGGACGCAGCCACGGCAGCAGGCCGGACTTGCGTGCTTCGGCCTGGCGCTCGACCAGGCGGTGCGACAGTACGATGGGAGCCGGCATCAGCACGTCGGTCTCGTTGCTGGCATAGCCGAACATCAGACCCTGGTCGCCGGCGCCCTGATCTTCCGGCTTGGCGCGGTCGACGCCCTGAGCGATGTCCACCGACTGCTTGCCGATGATGTTCAGCACGCCGCAGGTGGCGCCGTCGAAACCGACTTCGGAGCTGGTGTAGCCGATGTCGCAGATGACGTCGCGGACGATCTGCTCCAGGTCAACCCAGGCGCTGGTGGTGACTTCGCCGGCAACGATGGCCACGCCGGTCTTGACCAGCGTCTCCACGGCCACGCGGGCGTGCTTGTCCTTGGCGATGATGGCGTCGAGCACCGCATCGGAAATCTGGTCGGCAATCTTGTCCGGATGGCCTTCGGACACGGATTCGGAGGTAAACAGGGAGTATTCGCTCATTTCTTCTAGGTCCTGATCAGTCCTGGGTGTGCTTCGCATCCGGCTTGGCAAAGTGCCGAACCTGAATCTGAAAGCCGTTCTTGAGGCCCACATAGAGGCTTTCGCCGGGCGTGAGCCCTGCGGCATCGGCCCAACGGGCCAAATCTTCTTGCTCGAAGCCCAGCCAGAGATCGCCGCAGGCTTCCCTGGCCCAGCTCTGGTTGTGGCTGCATAACTCGGTAATCAGCAGGCTGCCGCCGCTCTTGAGTAGCGGGGTCAGCTGGCGCATGGCCTCGGCCGGCGCGGCGAAATGGTGCAGCACCATGTTCAGCACCACGCAGTCGGCCGGCGCCTGGGGTGTCTGCAGGGCGTCGGCCAGCTGCAGGTGAACATTGTCCAGGCTCTCGCGCACGCAGCGCTCGCGGGCCAGTTCGAGCATGGCCGGGCTGTTGTCCAGGGCGGTGACGCGGGCAAAGCGTCGCGCCAGTTCCGGCAGGAAGGAGCCGTCACCGGGGCCGACCTCCAGCGCCGTGGCGCCGGCTGGAAAACTCAGCGCGTCGAGCAGGGCCAGCAGGCTGTCGCGGTATTGCGGCAGGCCGGCGATCAGGTCCTGCTGGGCCTGGAAGTTGACCGCCATGCGCGCAAAGAATTCGCGGCTGGCCTCGGCGCGCTGGCCGTGGACGGTGGCGATGCGCGTCTGCAGTTCAGCCGCCAGGGGCAGGGCATCCACTTCCTGCAGCAGCGCGGCGTGCAGGCTGCCGCCGAGCAGGTCGCTCTGGGCCAGGGCGCGGCGGTAGAAGATCGCATTGCCCTCGCGGCGCGTGGCCACCAGCCCGGCCTGCGACAGGACCTTGAGGTGGTGGCTCATGCCCGACTGGCCGGTGGCGAAGATCTGCGCCAGCTCCAGCACGCCGAACGAGTCGTTGGCCAGCGCGCGCAGGATATTCAGGCGCAGCGGGTCACCGGCGGCCTTGCACAGGGCCGCCAGTTCGTCGACGGGCTCACTGCGGAGCTGGGGAACGGGCAGGTTCATAGTGGGCGCAGTCTAGTCGGCACCCTTTTTCTCGGCAAGGGCTGTATCAAAAAGTTTTGATATAGCTTTGGCGGTTGGCCAGGGCGTGCCTGACCTGGTCCAGCAGGGCGTGGGCGGCCGGGCTCAGGCTGCGCTCGCGTCGCCACAGGGCATGCAGGTCGCGCTGGATGTGCAGGTCATCGACCGCCAGACGCACCAGTTCGCCGCTGCGCAGCTCATCCTCCATGGCCAGTTCGGAGATCCAGGCGATGCCGCGGCCGCCTTGCAGGCTGCGCTTGAGCGCCACGCTGTTGCCGAGGGCCAGCGCCACTTTGGGTGTCAGGCCGTGGGCCTGGTAGACCTGTTCCAGGGTGCTGCGGGTGCCGGAGCCCTCTTCGCGCAGAAACAGTTCCGCCTCGGCCAGCTCGGCCGCGCTCAGGCGGGAGCGGCTGGCCAGTGGATGGTGCGGGCTGCTCACCGGCAGCAGGGCATCGCTGCCCAGCAGTTGGTAGTTAAAAGCCTCGCGGGTGAAGGGGCCTTCGATGAAGGCCAAGGTGCAATCGCCACCGTCCAGTGCGCGCAGGCTGCTGGCGGTGTTGCCGATCTGCAGGCTGATGCTCAGGCCCGGATGCTGTTGCTGGAAGTCGGCAATCAGGCTGGGCAGCAGGTAGCTGCCCATGGTGGCGCTGGCGCACAGGCGCAGTTCGCCGGCGCCGAGGCTGGCGAATTCGGCCAGGTCACGTTCGGCTTCCTGTTCCAGGGCGAAGATGTGCTCGGCATAGGGCAGCAGGCGCTGGCCGGCTTCGGTGAGGCTGACGCCGCGAGTCTGGCGGTCGAACAGGGGCAACTGCAGGCGACTTTCCAGTTCGCGGATCTCGCGGGTCACGGCTGGCTGGCTGATGAACAGGCGCGCCGCGCCGCCGCTGATGCTGCCGGTCTGGGCGA
>CALMID010000311.1 GCA_937863915.1 uncultured Pseudomonas sp. | reverse complement strand
ACAGGGCAGCGATTCTAGCAAAACGCCCGCCACGGCGGCCGCCAGCCAAAAGAGTGATGGGTTACCGGCAGAATGCCACTAGCCTGTTTATAGTGAGTTGTTTAGGAGCATTGCGGTACGTATGCTCCAATTTCTGCCCGAACATACGGACTGCCCGCCCATGAAGAAAAATAAAAACAGCGATTCCACGGTTTCCGAGCCGCGCATCATCACCGCTCCGGTCGAGTCCGCGGAAGAAAGCGGCGGCATACCGCCCGCCCTGCTGCCCAGTGGCGAGCAATACCTGTATTTCACCGAGCGCGATATCGACCGCATTCTGGAAAACCTCGACGGTCTGCGCGACCGCGTGTTCCCGCGCCTGCATGGTGACGAAGCCGGCGATCAACGCAGCAACCAGCACTTCCCCTCGGTGTGCCTGATCGGTCTGGGCCGCTGCGGCTCGAACATCGCCCTGGATGTTGCATCCTTGGTGTACAACGCGCGCAAGTTCTACCTCAACGAATTCAGCAACGTCAGCAAGGACAAGGCCGAGCAGCGGCCCACCAGCTGGATCCGCAACAACCTGCGGCTGGCCGGCGGGCGTGGCGCCAAGCCGGTGTTCCTGATCGAGCCGCTGGTGATGCTCGGCGACCTGGACAAGGACATCGAGGGGCGCATCCGCTTCTCGCGCAAGGCCGAGAGCAACGGCTTTCTCAGCGACTACAGCAAGATGAAGATCATGGACCTCTCCGAGGTGCATGCCGGTGGTGCGGGTAACGCGCCGATCCTCGGCCAGTACCTGGCCAAGATCATCCTCAACAAGGACACCCAGCGCTTCTCCAACGCCGACTGGAAGTTCATCCACAGCTACCTGATCGACTCCTGCGGGATCAAGGCCAACCAGTCGCGCCTGTACTTCTACATCTTCAGTGCCGGCGGCGGCACCGGCTCGGGCATGGCCTCGGAGTTCGGTCTGGCCCAGCAGTTCTCCTACATGAGCAAGACCTTCGAGACCAAGGAGAACGAAGAGGAAGACAACCACTCGTTTGTCTTCGAACCAATTTTCACCAGCGGCATGTGCATCCTGCCGAGCATCTCCGATCAGCGGATAGAAATGTCGGAAGCCCTGCATATCAACGCCGGGCGCCTGCTGTGCAAGTACCTCGCCGAGGAGTGGGACTTCTCCTACAACTTCGACAGCGAGGAGACCGGCGAAGAGAGCGTGATGCGCCGCATCCGCCCGTGGAACGCGATGATGCTGATCTCCAACGACATCATGCGCTACGCCGAGGAAAGCGACGGCGGCAATGTGCAGAACATTGACGTGAACGCCATGGAGCGTCACGCCAACCAGTACATCTCGCAGCAGATCTTCAACATCCTCACCGCCCAGGCGGTGACCACCGACTACGACCAGAACTACTTCCGCCGCGCCGGCATCGACATCGGCGAAACCATCCGCCTGGATGCCAACGACCTGTTCATGAGCCTGGCCGGCCCGGTCGCCGTGGCTTACGCGGAGTCCGTGGTGGCCGAGCAGACGCCGGTAACGCCCACCGAGAAGTTCAAGGTATTCGACAAGGAGCCGCCCAAGCTCAACATCGACGACCTGTTCTTCCGCTCTATCGACCTGCCGCATTTCAACAAGGCGACCCAGGCCATCGAGGGCATCAGCCTGCTGCCGATCGAGGCCAAGCGCTACCGCGAGGCGCTGGACAACTACAAGAAGTCCGGCTTCGATGCCAGCGCCCTGAGCGACATGCACTTCTTCAAGAACTGCTCCTCGGTGGTGTCCATCGTCTCGCTGCCCAAGGACTACAAGCTGTCCTACATGGACCTCAACCGCCTCAAGAGCCACCTCAACAACCTGTTCCCCAACACCACGCTCAAGCGCTACGCCCTGGTGATCGGTGCCTCGGCCAACCTGTCGCTGACCACCCTGGTGGTCAAGAGCCCGTGCCTGTCGGATGACTTCCTCACCCTCATCGTCGCCTTCATCAAGCGCTGCTTCGCCCGCGAACCGCACCGCTACGACGAGAGCCTGGACAACGCCCTGCTGGAACTGATCGTCGCCGAGGACTTCGACGAGGCACGCATCGACGCCATGCTCAACGAGCACGAGAACCCGGCGAAGATCCTCGACACCAACTGGTTCGCCATCAAGCCGATGTACGAGAAGAAGTACCGTGAGCTGGTCAATGACCGCGACAAGTTCGTCTCGATCAACGACATCCGCCTGTCCCGCGAGAGCGTGAAAAAAGCCATCAAGTACCTGCGCGAGATCTACCGCCACCGCATCGGCAAGACCCGCGTCATCTCGCTCAACAACTACACCCCTCCGGTCTGACAGCCGCGACCTGATCCAACGCCTCGACCCAGGGCCTGCCATGCAGGCCCTGTTTGTTTTTGCGCCACAACTGCCCGCGCTCGGCTTAACCCTCTATAATTCCCGCCGTTCTTTCCCATCGCTGCAGAAGCACGTGCCGTGGCAACGCCATACGGCTCGGCTTCTTCGTCGATTTTTTCCGCTATTGAACCGGAGAACTTCCCATCATGATCAAGCGCACCCTGACGCTGGCCGCTGGCCTCGCTCTGTCCTTTTCCGCCGTCGTGGCCCAGGCCGCCGACGTACTCAAAGTCACCGCCATTCCGGACGAAGCCCCCACCGAACTGCTGCGCAAGTTCAAGCCGCTGGGTGCCTACCTCGAGCAACAGTTGGGCATGAAAGTCGAGTTCATGCCGGTGGCCGACTACCCGGCCGTGGTGGAAGCCATTGCCGCTGACCGCATCGACCTGGCCTGGCTGGGCGGTTTCACCTTCGTGCAGACCCGCCTGAAGACCGGCAACGCCATCCCGCTGGTACAGCGTGAACAGGATGCGGTGTTCACCAGCAAATTCATTTCCAGCGACCCGGCGGTCAAATCCCTGGCCGACCTCAAGGGCAAGACCTTCGCCTTCGGTTCGGTTTCGTCCACCTCTGGCAGCCTGATGCCGCGCTACTTCATGCAGCAGGACAAGATCGTTCCGGAAACCTACTTCAGCCGCGTGGCCTTCTCCGGCGCCCACGATGCCACCGCGGCCTGGGTCGAAGCAGGCAAGGTCGATGCCGGCGTGCTCAACGCCAGCGTATGGGACAAACTGGTCGCCGCCGGCAAGGTGGACACCAAGAAGGTTCACGTCTTCGCCACCACCCCGACCTACTACGACTACAACTGGACCGTGCGCGGCAGCCTCGACCCGGAACTGGCCGGCAAGATCAAGGCCGCCTTCCTCGCCCTGGACCCGGCCAAGCCGGAGCACAAGGCCATTCTCGACCTGCAGGCCGCCTCGCGCTTCATCGAGACCAAGCCTGAGAACTATCAGGGCATCGAAGAGGCAGCCCGCGCGGCCGGCCTGCTGAAGTGACACCACGCTTGACCGGCGTGGGCCTGACCGGCGTGGGCCTGACCCACGCCAACGGCCAGGCGGCACTGACGGACCTCACGCTCGCCGTAGCCCAGGGCGAGCGGGTGGCCATCATCGGTCCGTCCGGGGCCGGCAAAACCAGCCTGCTGCGCCTTCTGGCCACCGCCCTGCAACCCGGCAGCGGTGAGTTGCGCCTGTTCGGCCAGCAGCCCTGGGCGCTCTCCGCGCGTCAGCGCCAGCAGTTGCGCCGGCGCATCGGCCTGATCCACCAGAGCCCGCCACTGCCACCGCGCCAGCGCGTGGTCACCGCGGTCCTGGCCGGTCGCCTCGGCCACTGGTCGCTGGCCAAGGCACTGCTTAACCTGATCTACCCGCAGGAGCGCCAGGCCGCGAGCGCGGCCCTGGCCCGCCTCGACCTCAGCGACAAGCTGTATGAACACTGCGACCAGCTCTCCGGTGGCCAGCAGCAGCGCGTCGGCATCGCCCGCGTGCTCTACCAGGGCGCCGAGCTGATCCTCGCCGACGAGCCGGTGTCGGCCATGGACCCGGTGCTGGCCGGGCACACCCTGGAGATCCTCAGCCAGGAAGCGCAACAGCGTGGCAGCACACTGATCGCCAGCCTGCATGCCGTGGACCTGGCCCTCGGGCACTTCCCGCGCGTTATCGGCCTGCGCGACGGTCGCGTGCTGTTCGACAAGCCGAGCCAGACCGTGACCCCGGCCGACCTCGAGGCGCTGTACGCCAATGCGCAATTACAGACCGACGTGCAGACCAGCGTGCCGGCCTCGCCGGTGGCGCCACCGGTCACCCTGCACATCCCGCGTTGCTGATGAACCCGCCCAGCGCCGTCGCCCGCGACCCCGCCGCCCTGCCGCGCCTGCTGCTCACTCTGCTGGCCCTGGCCCTGCTGTGGCCGGGTCTGGCGCTGTCCGAGCTGAACCTGGCGGTGCTGTGGCAGGCGGACAACCTGGCGACCATGGGCAAGTTCGTCGGCGCCTTCTGGCCTCCGGCCCATGACGCCGACTTTCTCGACCTGCTGCTGACCGCCACCCTGCAGACCCTGGCCATGGCCACCGCTGGCATGGCTCTGGCGCTGCTGATTGCAGTACCGGCGGCGCTGCTGGCCAGTCGCGCGCTGTCGCTGTCAGCCCTAACCCGCGCGGGTCGCCCGGCCCCCTGGGCCCAGGCCCTGCGCTGGCCGGTACGCGGCCTGCTGATCGTGCTGCGCAGCGTGCCGGAGATCGTCTGGGCGCTGCTGTTCGTCCGCGCCGTCGGCCTCGGCCCCACTGCCGGGGTGCTGGCCATCGCCATCACCTACAGCGGCATGCTGGGCAAGGTCTATGCGGAAATCTTCGAGTCGGTGGACCAGAAACCCACCCGCGCCCTGCTGCTGGCCGGCAGCGGCCGACTGGCGGCCTTCTGCTACGGCACCCTGCCCAATGCCGCCGGTGAGCTGCTGTCGTACACCGTGTACCGCTGGGAATGCGCCATCCGCGCCTCGGTGGTGATGGGCTTCGTCGGCGCCGGCGGCCTGGGGCAGCAGATGGACCTGTCGATGCGCATGTTCGCCGGCAACGAAGTGGCCAGCCTGCTGCTGACCTTCCTTGCCCTGGTCCTGCTGGCCGATGCCCTCAGCCGCCTGCTGCGCGGGAGGCTGCAATGAAGCGCCTGCTCGACCTGGGCCTGCTGCTGGCCGTCGTGGCCGGGGTGGTCGCCGCCTTTGCCTACCTGCAGCTGGACCTGGCCGGTCTGTTCAGCGCCGACAGCCTGCGGCAGATGGGCCAGTACGCCGTGCGCTTCCTGCAACCGGACCTGTCCAGCGCCTATCTCGCCAGCATCGCCCGTGGTGCGCTGGAAACCCTGGCCATGTCGGCCCTCGGCACCCTGCTCGCGGCCCTCGCCGGCCTGCTGATTGCCCTGCCGGCGGCCGGTCGTTTCGGAAGAGCCGCCGAAGCCCTGGCGCGCCTGCTGCTCAACGCGCTGCGCGCAGTGCCCGAGCTGGTGTGGGCGGCACTGATGGTGCTGGCCGCCGGCCTCGGCCCCAATGCCGGCACCCTGGCCCTGGCCCTGCACACCGCCGGCGTGCTCGGCCGGCTGTTCGCCGAAGCGCTGGAGAACACCCCGCCCGAACCAGCTCAGGCCATTCGCCTGGCCGGCGGCTCGCGCCTGACTGCCTTCCTCTATGGCACCCTGCCGGGCGTGCTGCCGCAGCTGCTCGCCTACAGCCTGTACCGCTGGGAGAACAACATCCGCATGGCCAGCGTGCTGGGTTTTGTCGGCGCCGGCGGCCTGGGGCAGATGCTCTACGTCAGCCTCAGCCTGTTCCAGGAAGCCCAGGCCGCCACGGTGATCCTGGCCATGCTGGCCCTGGTCCTGCTGGTGGACATCTGCAGCAGCCAGCTGCGTCAGCGCTGGCTCAAGGCCTGAGCGCCCCACAACGGCGCGCCAGACCACCCGCCTCCCCATCGCAGTGCAGCCAATCCACTGAAAACGCCACGCGCATCACGCATCCTCGGCTCATACGTGTATTGGCACGATCCTCGCAAACCCCTGATTAAACAGGGAAAAGATTGTCTGACAGGATAATCGCAATAGCCGACTAGGGTTCCGATCTGCCTCACCCGGCAGGTGACTGGTCCGAGAGTCGGCGACCTCCATCGAGGTTACACGGCGGGATAAAAGCCCGGGAGAACACTGGCCAACGGCGGCCGGGTACCTGTGTTCCTGATCACTGACCAATGGAGGTCCGCCATGCGCACCCGAGTCCTACTTGCCTGCCTGTTCAGCGGGCTGCTTTCGCTTGCTCCCACCGCCTTCGCCGCGGAAAAACCCTCGTTCAAGGTGTGCTGGTCGATCTTCGCCGGCTGGATGCCCTGGGGCTATGCCGCCAGCGAAGGCATCGTGAAGAAATGGGGCGACAAGTACGGCATCGATATCCAGGTCGATGAAGTACCGGACTACGTCAACTCCATCGAGCGTTACACCAGCGGCGAATACGCTGCCTGCGCCATGACCAATATGGACGCCCTGACCATCCCGGTAGCGGCTGGCATCGACAGCACCGCACTGATCGTCGGCGACTTCTCCGACGGTGCCGACGGCATCCTGATCCGTGGCAGCAACCAGCGCCTGACCGACCTCAAGGGCAAGACCATCCTGCTGGTGGAGAACTCGGTGTCGCACTACCTGCTCAGCCGTGCCCTGGAATGGGCCCTGCTCAAGGAAAGCGACGTGAAGATCCAGAACGTCTCCGACAAGGACATCGTCCAGGCCTTCCTCTCCGGCCAGGGCGATGCAGTGATCACCTGGAACCCGCTGCTGGCCGACATCAAGCGCCAGGCCGAGGTCGATCAGGTGTTCAGCTCGCACTACATTCCCGGTGAGATTGTCGACCTCACGGTGATCAATACCCAGGTTCTGGCCAGCCACCCCGAGCTGGGCAAGGCGCTGACCGGCGCCTGGTTCGAAACCCAGCGCCTGATGGGCCTGCCGACCGCCGAAGGCGCCGCCGCCCGGGCCAAGATGGCTGCAGCGGCCGGCACCACGCCCGAAGACTTCGACGAGCAACTGGACACCCTGCGTTCGTTCTACGCACCGCGCTATGCCCTGACTTTCGCCACCAGCAGCAAGATGCCCGAGCTGATGCGCCGCGTGGCCGGCTTCGCCGATGCCCACCAACTGCTTGGCAGTGAGGGCAAGGGACTGGAGCACGTTGGCATCAGCTTCAGCGAGAACCGGGTGATCGGCAATCGCGACAAGGTGCTGCTGCGTTTCGATCCGACCTACCTGCAGATGGCTAACGATAAATCCCTCTAGGACGACCCAGCCAGCGCACCACAAAACAGCCCAGCGCCCCGCTGGCGCACCACCCCGGTGCGCCAGCACACCACCCACCCCACACAAACACCGCTGCGCACGGCAAAAGCCGCGCTGGCACGATGTTCGCAAAACACTGTTCATGCAGTAGCAGCCCTGCTCCGGCAGCGGCACACAATCAGCAATGGCTGACTAGGGTTCCGGCCCGTCCATCGATACAGGGACGGGTGACTGGTCCGAGAGTTGGCGACCTCGTTCGGGGTTACACGGCGGGACAAAAGCCCGGGAGAACGCGCCATCTGGTTCGCCAGCGATGTGCCGCGCTGCTCCTGCCCGTATTCCATCGAACTGGAGGTTCACCATGCGCAAGTCCCTGCTCGCTTCGCTCTTCGCCGCCGGCCTCGGCGCCCTGCTCGCCCTGCCCGCCCACGCCGAGAAGAAAGACCACTTCAGCGTCTGCTGGACCATCTACGCCGGCTGGATGCCGTGGGAATACGGCCAGGCCGAAGGCATCGTCGACAAGTGGGCGAAAAAGTACGGCATCAATATCGATGTGGTGCAGCTCAACGACTACGTCGAGTCGATCAACCAGTACAGCGCCGGCCAGTTCGACGGCTGCACCATGACCAACATGGACGCCCTGACCATCCCGGCGGCCGGCGGCGTGGACAGCACAGCGCTGATCATCGGCGACTTCTCCAACGGCAACGACGGCATCGTCCTCAAGGGCGAGAAAAAGACCCTGGCCGACCTCAAGGGCCAGAACGTCAACCTGGTGGAACTGTCCGTCTCCCACTACCTGCTGGCCCGCGGTCTGGAGCGCGCCAAGCTGACCGAGAAGGACCTCAAGGTGGTCAACACCTCCGACGCCGACCTGGTCGCCGCCTTCGCCACCGATGACGTCACCGCCGTGGCCACCTGGAACCCGCTGCTGGCCGAAATCGAGGCCACGCCGGGCGTGACCAAGGTGTTCGACTCCAGCCAGATCCCCGGCGAGATCATCGACCTGATGGTGGTCAACAGCGACACCCTCAAGGACAACCCGGAGCTGGGCAAGGCGCTGACCGGCGCCTGGTACGAAATCATGACCATCATGAAAACCGACAATGCCAAGGGCAAGGCGGCCCGCGAGCATATGGCCAAGGCCTCCGGCACCGATCTGGCCGGCTACGACGCACAGCTGGCGGCGACCAAGATGTTCTACGCAGCCAAGGATGCCGTGACCTTCGCCAACAGCCCGAAACTGCCGGCGACCATGACCAAGGTGGCCGAGTTCTCCTTCAGCCACGGCCTGCTCGGCGAAGGTGCGCAAAGCGCCGAAGCGGTCGGCATGAGCTTCGCCAAGGGCATCACCACCGGCGACAAGGGCAACGTCAAGCTGCGCTTCGACCCGAGCTACATGCAGATGGCGGCCGACGGCAAGCT
>CALMID010000310.1 GCA_937863915.1 uncultured Pseudomonas sp. | reverse complement strand
CTCGATGGCTTCGCGCAGGCGGGTGATCCACTGCAGCTGGCGCTGGTGTTCCAGCAGTGCACCGTCGGCCGGATTGAAGCGATGGATGCGGTTGCGACCTTGCTGCTTGGCCTGCTGGCCGGCGCTGTCAGCCCAGTTCAGCGCGGTCTGCCAGTCCTTCACGCCTTCGTCCAGGCGCAACAGACCGATGCTCACATAGAGGCGGAACGGCCGCGCTTCCCAGGTGAAGACGAACTGCTCGACGCTCTGGCGGATCTGCTCGGCTACCGCCCAAGCGGCGCCGTCATCGGCCTCACGCAGCAGGGTGATGAACTCGTCGCCACCGACGCGGGCGAGGATCGCCTGGCTGGGCAGGCGTTTCTGCAGGTAGAGGGCGAGCTGGCGCAGCAGCTGGTCGCCGGCATTGTGCCCGCACAGGTCGTTGACCTGCTTGAACTGGTCGAGGTCGAGGTAGAGCAGGTGGCTGAAGCGCTGGCCGCGGCCGTTCAGGCAGTCTTCCAGCAGGCGCTCGACCTCGCGGCGGTTGAGCAGGCCGGTCAGCGAGTCATGGGCGGCCAGGCTTTCCAGGCGCTGTTCGAGGGCGCGGCGCTCGCTGAGGTCGACCAGAATGCCCTCGATGCTGTCCTCGCCGGGGTGCTGGTGCAGCGACAGCAGCACCCAGTGCTGCAGGCCATCCAGGCCGCGCAGCGGGCATTCGCCACTGGCGGTGCTGCTGTTGTCCAGCTGGGCCTGCAACTGCTGCCAGTGCAGGGGGCCGATCAGCTGGGGCAAACCGCTGTTGACCAGCAGGCCGACCTGATACTCGGGAACGCCGCACAGACGGCGGAAGCTTGGGTTGTTTTCCAGCAGGCGACCTTCGCGGGTGCAGCGGAAGATGCCCTCGGCGGCACTGCCGAACAGGTTCTGGTAGCGCTGCAGGTTGACGATGGCCTGTTCCTGGCTGGCGATCAGCGCCTGGCGCAGTTGGTCGAGCTGCTTGCCGTTGAGCATGCCGAACAGCAGCACGTTGATCAGCGGCAGGCTGGCATGCAGCGTATCGAGCACATCGCTGCGCGGGATTACTCCGGCTCGGCTGAGCGGCAGGAGGATCATCAGCAGGATCGCGGCGGTCCAGAACAAGGCAAACCAGGCGGCGAAGGGGCGGCCCAGGCGCAGGCCGAGTATGGTCAGACCAACCTGGTACAGGCCGATTCCGAGAAACAGCAGATTGACCACCTGAGGTGGCCTGGAGTTTTCAAGGTCGCTGATCAGCCAGGCCTGCACCAGCAGCAGGGCGAGGAACAGGCCATTGCGCAGCCAGCGCAGCGCACGCTGCTGCAGGTTGAGACTGCTGGCGATGAACAGACAGCTGAAGACCAGCGCCAGGCTGCCGCTGAGGTTGGTTTCAATAGGCGGTATTAGCGGCTGGCGAGACCAGAACAACAGCGTGGTCAGGCCGCCGATCGAGGCCTGGTACAGCGCCAGACAGAGCACCAGCGCGCAGTAGTAGCCCAGCTGTGGCTGGCGCAGGGCGGCGTACTTGAACAGGTGAAACAGCGCCATGATCAGCAGACCGCCGACAATCAGCGCATTGAAGGCCCAGCGCTCGGCCAGGGTCTGGTCCTTGAGCGTGGCGGGTATCAGCTGCAGCGGCAGGTTGACCGAGGAGCTGCTGCGCAGGCGCAGGATCACTTCCATGGGCTGTCGGCCGCTGGTGGGCAGGGCCAGCATGAAGCCGGGGAAGGGTGTCTCGCGCAGGACAAAGGGGCGCAGGTCGCCGGTGGCGCGGTGCAGGGTCAGCATGCCCTTGGCATAGACCCAGACTTCCAGCTCGTCGATGAACAGGTTGTCCAGTTGCAGGTAGTAGCGCGTGCCCGGGCTGCCGTACAGGCGAAAGCCGACCCACCAGCTGCTGTCGCTGTAGCCGAGGGCGGCGCCGCCGCTGAGTAATTGGCCCTGCTGTGCCAGCAGTGGGCGAATAGTGCGGACGTTAAAGGTGGAGTGACGGTCTTCCAGAACCTGCAGCTGGCTGACCGCATGGCTTTGCAGGTTATCGCTCAGGCGCAGGTCCAGGCTGGGCAAGTCCGCACGGGCGAGGCCGGCCAGCAGCAGGCCAAGCAGCAGGCTAAGTAGGAGGTTCAGCAGAGAAGGTAAGCGCAGCAGCATGCAGGCGGCCTGTGCGGGACAACGGTTGCCGAATAGGCGGTGTGAATCCAGTCTAGTTCGCCGCGCTGGCTGTTGCCGGGCGTTGTCGCCGTCTATGCTGCAAACATTAATCCCCCACTTCTTCCCGACTGAGCAAAGGTTGCTGCCGTATGCGTCCTGCGTATTCCCGCTATCCCTATGTCTGCCTGCTGCATGCGCTGGGCCTGGGGGTACTGATGGCGGTCTATCAGCACTGGCAGTTGCCGTGGTTCCTGAGCATTCCGGCCTACCTGCTGCTGGCCCTGTGGCCGTGGCTGGGTCCCTGGCGTCTGGAGGAAGAACATGAGCCGGCGGTATCGGCCGAGCCGGCAGACGAGCCGGCCGACGCGTTGCTGGCGGCCTGGCGCCAGGCCCAGGAGCAGGCGCTGCAGCCACTGGAGGCCGGCATCGGGCAGTTGCAGCATATTCAGGAGGCGCAGCAGCAACTGCTGCTGGCCGTGGTGCTGGAACCGTGCCCGCAGCTGCCGCCGACGACCAGTCGAGGTGATCTGACCGCAGAGCTGCAGGGCGCCCGTGCGCCATTGGCCGAGCTGCAGGCCGGGCAGGAACAGCGCCAGGCGCTGGTCAGTGGCCTGCAGGCGCGCAGCGGGGAAATCCAGCAGGTGGCGCAGACCATCCAGAGCATCGCCAGCCAGACCAACCTGCTGGCGCTCAATGCCGCCATCGAGGCGGCGCGGGCCGGTGATGCCGGACGCGGTTTTGCCGTGGTCGCCGACGAGGTGCGCAATCTGGCCGCACGTACCGCCACGGCCACCGAAGACATCAACCGCATGGCCGGGGAAATCCAGCAGCAGACGACCGCCGCTGCCGCCGGCCTGGCCGGTCAGGCCGAGCGCGTGGCGCTGGCGCTGCAGGGGCTGGATGAGGTCGAGCAGCGTTGGCAGCAGTTGCAGCAGCAGGCGCAGACCGATAGCGGCACTCAGGAGCAGTTCGAGCAGGCCTGGAATGACAACCTGTCACGCCAGCAGGCCTTGCTGTTTGCCCTGCAGGAGCCGTGCAGCAATCTGCAGGAGCTGGCCGAGCAACTGTCCGCCTGCGCGCAGCGTCTCAGCAGCCTGCCCGAGACGCCGGTTCAGTAATCCGCTGCTTGTTTCTCGGTGCGCAGGTGCATGCGCTGGCGCCACTGCTGCAGCTCGCCGGAGCTCTTGAGCTCGGCATAGGCCTGTTCCAGGCGGGCCTGCAATTCATTTGCCCGTGGACTGTGACGCGATAGCAGCAGGCTGACCGGCAGGCTGTGCAGGGTGATGCCCTGGAGCGCTGCGCCGCCACTGTGCGCCAGGGCTTCCTCGATGGGCGGCTGGTAGGCCAGCAGGTAATCGTTTCGTCCCCGCTGCAGCAACTCGATGGCCGCCTCATGGCTGTGAGCCTTGCTCAGGCGCAGCTGCAGGCTGGAGTCGTCGAGCAACTGGCGGGCTTCCGGCGCCCAGTAGGTAAAGCCGTGAATCAGCAGCAGGCGCTTGCCGCGCAGATCCTGCGGTAGCTGAGGGGCGCTTTTCCCGGCGGGGTAATAGAGGCGCAGATCGATCCAGCCGATCACTTCCTTGCCGGTCAGCACATGCTGACTGATCGCCGGATTGCCGGTGGCGCCCAGAGTCAGCTCGGTCGTGCCGGTTGCCAGGTTGTGATACAGGCGGGCCGGTGGATAAGGCGTCAGCTCGACGTTCAGCCTGGCCTGCTCGGCCAGGCGCCGGGCGAAGGCCAGCATGTTGCCTTGCGGTTGCTGCTGCGCGTCGAGGTAGGAAAACGGCGGAAATTCGAGAAAGCCGATGCGCACCGGCGCCTCGCTGCCGGCCCCCGCTGCTCCTGTCGCCAGCAAGGTCGTCAGGACCAGAGTAAGCAGTGTTCTGCCAGTGCGCCGCATGGGTCGTTCCCTCGTCTTCTCTGGCCTGTCCGGCGTGCGTGTTTACACGGCCAGGCGAACCTGATTGCGCCCGCCATGCTTGGCGGCATACAGCGCCTGATCGGCCAGATGCAGCAGCTCACTGGCGCTCTGCTCGCCGTTGCTCTGCACCACGCCGGCGCTGAAACTGCAGTGGAACTGCTGCTGCCCGGCCTGGAAGGTCAGGCGGGTAAAGTGCTGGCGGATTTCTTCGATGACCTGTTGCGCCTGCTCGCCGCTGCAGTCCGGCAGCACGGCGAGAAACTCCTCGCCGCCATAGCGGCCTAGGCTGTCGATCTTGCGCAGGCGCTGGCGCAGCAGGTTGGCCAGGGCGCGGATGACGTTGTCGCCGACCGGGTGGCCATACTGGTCGTTGACCTGCTTGAAGTGGTCGATATCGAGCATCACCACGCTGGCCG
>CALMID010000309.1 GCA_937863915.1 uncultured Pseudomonas sp. | reverse complement strand
AGCAGTTTTTTCAGACGTCAGGGCGCAGGCTGCACGCCGTAATGCCAGCGAGCCCCGGCCGCTTCGGGCGCCGGCTGCAGCTCAGGAAACTCGGCCTTGTCGATCAGCACTTCCAGGCGAGCCTGGGCGTTGTACTCGCAGAAGCGCACCCGCAGCAGGGTGTCGGCGGGAATGTGCACACCGCGCGCATCGGTGAGCGCTATGCGCGTGCGATAGTCCTCGAAATCACCGGCACACAGCACATCCAGCGCACCACTCTGCCAGCGCGCCACCCCATACCCCAGCAGCGCCGTGGCGGAGCAGAGCCCCAGCACGACAAAGCCTTTGAGCCATCCCTTGCCCGTCATAATGCGTCCTCAGTCGGCTTGCAGACAGCTGGCCAATGTCTCGGCCAGCCCTTCGAGCAACTGCTCGTAACCTTGCGGCCCCGGCGCCACCTCACTGCCCAGTGCATCCAGCTCTGCCAGCTGTACCGGCAGACCTTCGCTGAGGGTCTGCGCCAGACGCGGTTGCAGCGGTGGCTCGCTGAACACGCAACTGGGCCCGGCCGCCTTGAGCTGTTCGCGCATATCCGCCACATGCCGCGCACCCGGCTGGACCTCGCTGCCCAGGCTGAAGACACCGGCATGGCGCAGCCCATAGGCCTGCTCGAAGTAGTCGTAAGTTTCGTGGAAAACGAAGAACGGCTTGCCGGCGAGCGGCGCCAGGCGCGCCTGCAGACGCTGGTCGAGCTGGTTCAGGCGCGCCTCGAACGCGGCCAGGTTGGCCTGGTAGCGCGGCGCGTTGGCCGGGTCGATAGCTGCCAGGTCGCTGGCCATGCGCGCGGCGATCTGGCGCGCATTGGTCGGCAACAGCCAGAGGTGCACATCGATGCTGCCGGGGCGGTGATCGTGGTCATGCTCGACGGGATGCTCATGTTCATCGGCGTGAGCGGCATGCTCCTCGGCGCTTTCGCCGAAATGGCGCAGAGTCAGTCCCGGCAGGCTCTGCAGCGCCAGACTCTGACCTTCGCGGGCGGCCAGCGGCTTGCCCAGAAAACCCTCCAGATCCGGCCCGACCCAGTAGAACAGGCTGGCCTCGCGCAGCCGGCGGATGTCCGACGGGCGCAGGGCAAAGCGGTGCGGCGAAGCCCCTGGCGGCAGCAGCACGGCGGGCTGACCGACACCCTCCTGCACCGCCGCGGCGATCAGCTGCAGGGGCTTGATGCTGGTGAGCAGCTGAACCTCGGCACGGGCCAGCTGGGAAAGAACGAGACTGCTGCACAGCGCCAGCAGGAGCGCAACGGAACGCATCACGGAGAAGACCACGGCTTGGGCGGAAAAGTAATATAATAACGTTATGTCACTGTTTCGTCCCGCGCCGTGCACCGCGCCGAGAGAATCCCCATGCTCAAACCCTTTACCGGCAAGGCGCCGCTGGCCTGCCGCCCGCATGATCACTCGCACTGCGTCAGCCAGGCGCTGGGCGCCGCAGAAAGCCTGTGCCTGGCCCAGGGCGTGCGCCTGACCGCCCTGCGCAAACGCGTGCTGGAGCTGGTCTGGCAGAGCCACAAGCCGCTGGGGGCCTACGACATCCTCGCCGTGCTGAGCGAGGAAGATGGCCGCAAGGCCGCGCCGCCCACGGTCTACCGTGCCCTCGATTTCCTTCTCGAACAGGGTCTGGTGCACCGCATCGCCTCGCTCAACGCCTTCATCGGCTGCAACCATCCCGGCGAAGTCCACCAGGGCCAGTTCCTCATCTGCCGCCAGTGCCATGCCGCCGTGGAGCTGGAGCACAGCGCCATCGACGCCGCGGTCCAGGCCAGCGCCAACAGCCTCGGTTTCATCGTCGAGGCGCAGACCGTGGAAGTGCTCGGCCTCTGCGCCCAGTGCCGGGAGGCGGCATGAGCGAGCCACTGATTCGCCTGCAGCAGGTCAGCGTCGGCTTTCGCCAGGAAAGCGTGCTGGAGAATGTGCAGCTGACGGTGAACGCCGGGGAAATCGTCACCCTGATCGGCCCCAATGGCGCCGGCAAGACCACCCTGGTGCGCGCCGTGCTCGGCCTGCTCAAGCCCGACAGCGGCTCGGTCTGGCGCAAGCCCAGGCTGCGCATCGGCTACATGCCGCAGAAGCTGACGGTCGACCCGACCCTGCCGCTGTCGGTGCTGCGCTTCCTCCGTCTGGTGCCCGGCGTTGACCGCCACACGGCACTGGCGGCGCTGGCCGAAGTCGGTGCCGAGCAGGTCATCGACAGCCCGCTGCAGAACATCTCCGGCGGCGAACTGCAGCGCGTGCTGCTGGCCCGCGCGCTGCTGCGCGAGCCGGAACTGCTGGTACTGGACGAGCCCGTGCAGGGCGTCGATGTGGCCGGCCAGGCCGAGCTGTACCGCCTGATCACCCAGCTGCGCGACCGGCATGGCTGCGGTGTGCTGATGGTCTCCCACGACCTGCACCTGGTGATGAGCACCACCGACCAGGTGGTGTGCCTGAACCGCCATGTCTGCTGCTCCGGCCATCCCGAGCAGGTCAGTGGCGATCCGGCCTTCGTCGAATTGTTCGGTCAGGACGCCCAGAGCCTGGCGATCTACCACCACCATCATGACCACAGCCACGACCTGCACGGCGCGGTGATCAGCCCCGGCGGGCTGACCATCCACGGCCCGGCACATGTCCACGGCCCCGACTGCAAACACTGACCATGCCTGACTTTCTGCTCCACGCCCTGCTCGCCGGTCTCGCCCTGGCGCTGGTCGCCGGCCCCCTCGGCTCCTTCGTGGTCTGGCGGCGCATGGCCTACTTCGGCGATACCCTGTCCCACTCGGCGCTGCTCGGCGTGGCCCTCGGCCTGCTGCTGGATATCAGCCCGACCCTGGCGGTCACCCTCGGCTGCGTGCTGCTGGCCGTGCTGCTGGTGACCCTGCAACAGCGCCAGCCGCTGGCCTCCGACACCCTGCTGGGCATCCTCGCGCACAGCTCGCTGTCCCTCGGTCTGGTAACCCTGAGCTTCATGCCGGAAGTGCGCATCGACCTGATGAGCTACCTGTTCGGCGACCTGCTGGCGGTCAGCCGCAGCGACCTGTACTGGATTCTCGCCGGCAGCGCCGGTGTGCTGCTGGCGCTGGCACTGCTGTGGCGGCGCCTGCTGGCCATCACCGTGCACGAAGAACTGGCCCGGGTAGAAGGTCTGCCGGTGGCCGCCATCCGGCTCGGCCTGATGCTGCTGATCGCCGTGGTCATCGCCGTGGCGATGAAGATCGTCGGCGTGCTGCTGATCACCTCGCTGCTGATCATTCCGGCCGCCGCCGCGCAGCGCCATGCGCGCACCCCGGAGCAGATGGCCGGCGGTGCCAGCGTCCTCGGCCTGCTGGCCGTGTGTGGCGGGCTGGCGTTGTCCTGGTTCGAGGACACGCCGGCCGGGCCGTCCATCGTGGTCTGCGCGGCGGCGCTGTTCCTGCTCAGCTTTCTCCTGCCGACGCGAAAAGGGTAAGATTCCGACATTCGTGAACAATGCCGGCAGTTTGTTTCGACAACGCCGGCTATTCACCGCCGATCGATTCTTTTCGCTTCATCTCACAGGTTCGCTCTTTCATGCAGTCGACGCGCCTTCACCTTCTTTCTTTCGCACTGGCCAGCCTGCTGAGTGCTGCCGGCGCTCACGCCGATGACTATCGGGAAGCCAACCTGCCGGTCGATCCCGATGTGCAGGCGCTCAAGCAGCTGGAGCAGAGCCTGGCCCAGGGCCAGATGAGCCAGGCGGAAAGCCAGCTCAATGCGCTCAGGCAGCGCCTGGCCGGCGATACCCGCCTGGAGCAGGCGCAGCGCCAGCTCAGCGACGGCTACCTGAAGCAGGGCGAGCAGGCCGTCCGCCAGGGTGATCTGGCCGCCGCCCAGCAGGCCGCTCAGCAGGCTCAGCGCCTGCTGCCGAACAACCCCAAGGCCGCGGCCCTGCAGCAATCCATCGAGCAGGCCAAGGCCAAACAGGCTGCCCAGCTGGCGGCTGAGCGTCAGGCCGCCGAACAGCAGGCTGCCGCCGCTCGCGCCGAGCAGGCCCGCCAGCAGCAATTGGCCGCCCAGCGCCAGGCAGCCGCCGCCAAGGCGGCTAAGGCCCAGGCCGAGCAGCAGCGACTGGCGGCGGAGGCTGCCGCCAAGGCCGCGGCCAAGCCACAGGCCCAGCTGATCGACCCCAAGGCCAGCCAAACCCGGATTGCCCTGCCCATGCTCGACACCCAGGATCGCGATGCTCTGCGCGCCCTGATGGACAAGGCTGCCGCCGACGTGGTGACCTTCCGCTGCGCCGTGCAGGTTCAGGTGCGCCAGGCCAAGGACTACCCCTTCGTCGCCGCCCTGCTGTCGGCGCGGGTGAAGAAGCTCGATCCGGCCTTCAAGCTGCAGATCAGCCAGCAACTGGCCGCCGAACAGGAGCCCAGCCTGCAGCTGAGCCCGCAGCCAAAGTCCTGAGGCCCATCCCATCAGACACAAGACCGGGTCATGCCCGGTCTTGTGCGTTCTGCAGCTAAACTGGAGCAGGCGGTCAGGATTCCGGCCTTTGGTTATAACCATAGAGCCACAAAGTTTTTTCCGACCTAAAGCACCGCAGGTAAACTGCCGCCCGCGCCCAACCGGCGCGTGTACTGCCTGCGCGCAGTGGGTTCCGGCCAATCCCGCCGGCACCTGAAACCCAGACCCAAAAGGTTGATCCGTGATCGAATTCCACCAGGTGCACAAGGCCTATCCGGTCCAGGGCCGCACCATCACCGCCCTGCATCCCAGCGACCTGCGCATCGAAACCGGCCAGGTATTCGGCCTGATCGGCCACTCCGGCGCCGGCAAAAGCACCCTGCTGCGCCTGATCAATCGCCTCGAAGAGCCCAGCGGCGGTCGCATCGTCATCGATGGCGAAGACATCACCGCCCTCGACGCCCAGGGCCTGCGACGCTTTCGCCAGCAGGTCGGGATGATCTTCCAGCACTTCAACCTGCTCGCCTCGAAAACCGTGGCCGCCAACGTGGCGCTGCCGCTGCAGCTGGCCGGTGAACTCGACCGCAGCCAGATCGCCAGCCGGGTCAACCAGCTGCTGCAACGCGTTGGGCTGGCTGAACACGCACACAAGTACCCGGCACAACTGTCCGGCGGGCAGAAGCAGCGCGTCGGCATCGCCCGCGCCCTGGCCACCGAACCGAAGATCCTGCTGTGCGACGAAGCCACCAGCGCCCTCGACCCGCAGACCACCGGCCAGGTCCTGCAGTTGCTGGCCGAGATCAACCGCGAACTGGGCCTGACCATCGTGCTGATCACCCACGAGATGGACGTGATCCGCCGTGTCTGTGATCAGGTGGCGGTGATGGATGCCGGCGTCATCGTCGAGCAGGGGCCGGTGGCCCAGGTCTTCCTCCATCCGCGGCATGCGACCACCCAGCGCTTCGTCCGCGAATCCGAGCACGTCGACGAGGGCGAACAGTACGATGATTTTGCCCATGTGAGCGGACGCATCCTGCGCCTGACCTTCCAGGGCGAGGCCACCTACGCGCCACTGCTGGGCACGGTCGCCCGCGAGACGGGGGTGGACTACAGCATCCTCGCCGGGCGCATCGACCGCATCAAGGACAATCCCTACGGCCAACTGACCCTGGCCCTCACCGGCGGTGACATCGACGCCGCGCTGGCGCGCTTCCAGGCCGCCGACGTGCACCTGGAGGTGCTGCGATGAGCGAATCCCTGCTCGCCACCTGGCTGCCCAATGTCGACTGGCAGGAGATCGGCTACGCCAGTCTCGACACCCTCAACATGCTCGGCGGTTCGCTGCTGTTTACCGTGCTGCTCGGCCTGCCGCTGGGCGTGCTGCTGTTCCTCACCGGACCCCGCCAGCTGTTTGAACAGAAGGCCCTGTACGGCCTGCTGTCGCTGCTGGTCAACGTGCTGCGCTCGGTGCCGTTCGTGATCCTGCTGATCCTGATGATTCCGCTGACCGTGCTGATCACCGGCACCTCGCTGGGCGTGGCCGGCGCCATTCCGCCGCTGGTGGTCGGCGCCACGCCATTCTTCGCCCGGCTGGTGGAAACCGCCCTGCGCGAGGTCGACCGCGGCATCATCGAGGCGCTGCAGGCCATGGGCGCCAGCACCCTGCAGATCATCACCCGCGCGCTGCTGCCCGAAGCCCTGCCGGGGCTGATCGCCGCCGTCACCGTCACCGCCATCACCCTGGTGTCCTACACCGCCATGAGCGGCCTGATCGGCGGCGGCGGCCTCGGCGACCTGGCCGTGCGCTACGGCTACCAGCGCTACCAGCCGGATGTCATGGCCGTGACCGTAATCCTCCTGCTGGTCCTGGTGCAGGTCCTGCAAACCGCCGGCGACAAGCTGGTGGTGCATTTTTCTAGGAAATAAAAAGCTCACGCGAGTAAGCCAACGCATTCACAAACCAGACAGCGGGCGACCGCCTACCCGTCGGACCCCGCCACACAATCCCACAAGGAGTTGAACCATGAAGAAACTGCTGACTGCCCTCGCCGCTGCCGCGGCCCTGACCAGTGCTGCCGCCCAGGCCGCCGATAGCCTCAGCGTGGCGGCCACCGCTGTGCCGCACGCGGAAATCCTCGAATTCGTCAAACCGGCACTGGCCAAGGAAGGCGTCGAGCTGAAGATCAAGGTCTTCACCGATTACGTGCAGCCCAACGTGCAGGTGGCCGAAGAGCGCCTGGACGCCAACTTCTTCCAGCACCAGCCGTACCTGGATGAGTTCAACAAGAGCCGTGGCACCGAGCTGGTCAGCATCGCCGGCGTGCACGTCGAGCCCTTCGGCGCCTATTCGAGCAAGGTCAAGAACCTCAGCGAGCTGAACGAAGGCGCTCAGGTGGTCATCCCCAACGACGCCACCAACGGCGGCCGCGCCCTGCTGCTGCTGCAGAAGACCGGTCTGATCAGTCTCAAACCGGAAGCCGGCATCACCGCCACGGTGAAGGACATTGCCGACAACCCGAAGAACCTGAAGATTCGTGAGCTGGAAGCGGCCACCCTGCCGCGTGTTCTGAATCAGGTCGACCTGGCCCTGATCAACACCAACTATGCGCTGGAAGCCAAGCTCAACCCGACCAAGGACGCCCTGGCCATCGAAGGCAGCGACTCGCCCTACGTCAACATCCTGGTGGTACGCGCCGACCGCAAGGACGATGCCGCCCTGCAGAAACTGGCCAAGGCCCTCAACAGCGCCGAGGTGAAGACCTTCATCACCGAGAAGTACCAGGGCGCCGTGGTTCCGGCGTTCTGATCGCCGCCCGGACGCAACGAAAAGGCCCGCTCAATGAGCGTAATGCTGTTCACTTTTGGCAATGCCATCGCTGGCAGGTGTTGCGTTCAAGCTGACTGATGTACGTGCGTGGCGGTTCGGGTTTCGCCCACCCGGGCGACCTTCTTTTGCCAGTCGCGGCAAAAGAAG
>CALMID010000308.1 GCA_937863915.1 uncultured Pseudomonas sp. | reverse complement strand
CCGTCCACGCCCGCCGAGAGGATGCCGCCGGCATAGCCGGCACCTTCGCCGGCCGGGTACAGGCCCTTGAGGTTGAGGCTCTGCAGCGTTTCATGGTCGCGGGTGATGCGCACCGGCGAGCTGGTGCGGGTCTCGATGCCAGTGAGCACCGCATCATCCCGGTCGAAACCGCGAATCTGCTTGCCGAAGGCCGGCAGCGCCTCGCGGATGGCCTCGATGGCATAGTCCGGCAGCGACGGCGCCAGATCGCCCAGGCGGATGCCGGGCTTGTAGGACGGCTCCACCTCGCCCAGTTCGCTGGACGGCACGCCGCGAATGAAGTCACCGACCAGCTGCGCCGGCGCACAGTAATCGCTGCCGCCCAGTTCATAGGCGCGCGATTCCAGACGTTCCTGCAGCTCCACGCCAGCCAGCGGGCCGCCGGGGAAGTCCTGCTCCGGGTGGATGCCGACGACGATGCCGGCGTTGGCGTTGCGCTCGTTGCGCGAGTACTGGCTCATGCCGTTGGTGACCACGCGTCCCGGCTCGGACGTAGCCGCCACCACGGTGCCGCCCGGGCACATGCAGAAGCTGTACACGGCGCGACCGTTCTTGGCGTGGTGCACCAGCTTGTAGTCGGCGGCGCCCAGCTCCGGGTGACCGGCGTATTTACCCAGGCGTGCCTGGTCGATCTGCCCTTGCGGGTGCTCGATACGGAAACCCACGGCAAAAGGCTTGGCCTCGATGAACACGCCCTGACGGTGCAGCATGCGGAAGGTGTCGCGCGAGCTGTGGCCCAGCGCCAGCACCACATGGCGGCTGGCAATGGTTTCACCACTGGCCAGCACCACGCCCTCCAGCTGGCCGTCATTGATCACCAGGTCCGTAACCTTGCTCTCGAAACGTACCTCGCCGCCCAGGGCGATGATTTCCTCGCGCATGGCAGCCACCACGCCGGTGAGGCGGAAGGTGCCGATATGCGGCTTGCTCACGTACATGATTTCTTCGGGCGCACCGGCACGGACGAACTCGTGCATCACCTTGCGGCCGTAGAACTTCGGGTCCTTGATCTGGCTGTAGAGCTTGCCGTCGGAGAACAGGCCCGCGCCGCCCTCGCCGAACTGCACGTTGGACTCCGGGGTCAGGGTCTTCTTGCGCCACAGCGCCCAGGTGTCCTTGGTGCGGCTGCGCACATCCTTGCCGCGCTCCAGCACGATGGGCTTGAAGCCCATCTGCGCCAGCAGCAGCGCGGCGAACAGGCCGCAGGGACCGAAGCCCACCACCAGCGGACGCTCGGTCAGACCAGCAGGCGCCTGGCCGACCGGGTAGTAATTCGTGTCCGGCGCCGGGCGGATGTGCGGGTCATCGGCGAAGCGCGCCAGAATCGCCGCCTCGTCACGCGCCTCCAGATCGATGATGTAGATGAACAGGATCACGCTGTTCTTCTTGCGCGCATCGTAGCTGCGCTTGAAGACGGTGAAGTTCAGCAGGTCGGCATCCGCAATACCCAGGCGGCGGACGATGGCCTGGCGCAACTCATCCGCGGAGTGATCGAGAGGCAGGGACAGTTCGTTGATGCGAATCATGGCGGTAATCCTGGCCGGTGACTCCGGCAAAGGAAGCAACAAAAGGAGGGAGTAAGGCGCGATTGTACCCGCCGCCACCGCCCCCTGTCAGGCCCGGCCTGCGCGTCCTCTGGCAGGCGCAGGCATGCCCGTCTGCCCCGTGGATTTAACCTGCACCCTGTTATCGGCCTATAATCGCCGCCAATTTGCGGCCAACAGCCCTCTCACTGGCCGCTCCTCACTTTGATTGTCCCGGGTCGCCCCTCTCATGAAACGCTCCAAAAGCAGCAGCCGCTGGCTGAATGAACACGTCAACGATCCCTACGTCAAACGGGCGCAGAAGGACGGTTTGCGTTCCCGCGCCAGTTACAAGCTGATGGAGCTGAATGAGAAGGACAAGCTGATCCGTCCCGGCATGCTGATCATGGACCTGGGCTCGGCGCCCGGCGGCTGGTCGCAGGTGGCCGGCAAGCTGGTGGGTGAGAAAGGCCGCGTGCTGGCCACCGACATTCTGCCGATGGACGGCCTGGATAACGTCGATTTCATCCAGGGTGACTTCACCAGCGACGCCGTGTTCCAGCAACTGCTCGACAAGCTCGACGGCCGGCAGCCCGACCTGATCATCTCCGACATCGCCCCCAATATCAGCGGCGTGGCCGCCGCCGACCAGGCCGCCTCGATGTATCTGGTCGAACTGACGCTCGACATGGTGCGCCAGGTGCTCAAGCCCGGCGGCAACTATGCGGTCAAGGTCTTCCAGGGTGAAGGTTCGGACGAGTTCCTCAAGGATGTGCGCAGCTCCTTCGAGAAAGTCTTCATCCGCAAACCGGAAGCCTCCCGCCCGCGCTCGCGCGAGGTGTATCTGGTGGCCAAGGGTTTCAAAGGCTAAGCCACGCCGCGCTGCAACCTGCTCGTCTCACAGGCAAGCTAGCGGCCTGTCAGCGAGCCAGGTTGAGCAGGCGTTTTCGTTCGCGCTTGTCCTGGTACATCGCCTGGTCGGCATGTTCCAGCAGAGCATCAAGATCGAGTCCGTCCTTGAGTGCGATTGCCGCGCCAATACTGACGCTCAGCTGCAGCCAATTGGACTCGAACTGAAATGGCTGACAGATCGCCTGTCTGAGCCGCTCAACACCCTCTGCCAGATACGCCATGCCTTGAGTCGGCTGCATGATGATGCCGAATTCATCTCCACCCAGACGGGCAATGGTGTCGGACTTTCTGAGCGTCTGACTTGCCCGGCGAGCCACCTCACAAATGGCCGCATCGCCGGCACGGTGGCCATGGTTGTCGTTGATGGCCTTGAGTCCGTCCATATCCATGATCATCAGCCCGAACTCCGAGCCATCGCGCGTCACGCGTGAAAGATCAGTCCTGATCCGGTCAAAGAACAGCGCTCGATTGGCCAGACCTGTCATCTGATCGTGAGTCGCGCGGTGGTACAGATCATCGGAAGCATATTGGGCTGCCAGGAACATATCGGCACCCAGCACCTCGGCGAGCAGACCAAGCACCGCCTCGTCACGCTCATCGAAGGCAGCAGTGTTCTTCGACATGACTTTCAGTACCCCCACCGTGCTGCCTTCGTGCTGCAGGGGGACTACCAGCATCGAGCGGATCTGCATGCGCCTGCAGGCCGCGCGGTCAACACGCTCGTCGGTTTCGGTGTCAGTGCAGCGCTGGATCTCGCCGCTCAACACGCAAAGCCCCGACAGGCTGCTGGCGAGTTTCAAGCGCAGCCCCAACTGGCCGGCAGCTATACCCGAGACAGCTTGATAAACCATGTCATCGCCTTCTGACAGCTCGACAACCGCACCTTCGGCCTTGATCAGATCAAGAGACCGCTGCACGACCACCGACATAATCTGGGCAAGGTCCAAGCCTTGCCTGGCAATTTCGGTCTGGATACGAATGATCGCAACCAGTTGGTCGCGGCTGGGAAGCGTTATATCGGGCTCAAGAGGCATACAGCACCATGCCTTACTAACCATGAGGAAATTTCAGTGTAGTCATTTTGATGGCGAATTGCCTTTACCCCACAATAGAACGTCGTTTAATTGACGAGCGGACATCCCTGAAAGGCCCTGGTGCGCCCAGCCGCTGTTCGGGCGCCAACCAAGCTCCAGACAGGAAAAAGCCCGGCAGTTGCCGGGCTGATGTCCTTTCAGCCAGCGCTTACAGCTTGGCGATCGACACCTCGGTGGATTTGACGAAGGCGATCACTTCGCTGCCAACGCCCAACTCCAGCTCGCGCACGGAACGGGTGGTGATCACCGACGTGACGATGCCGGCGGCGGTCTGTACGTCGATTTCCGACAGCACGTCGCCGATGACAATTTCCTTGATGGTGCCTTTGAACTGGTTGCGGACGTTGATGGCTTTAATGGTCATGGTCTTGCTCCTTGGTATTTACGGGTTTTGGTGAGCCTGTTTGAAGCTAGCGAGCTAGAGCCGCCGACGCGCAGCAGCTTCAAACAGGTTCAGAGTGCCCAGCGCAGCTGCGTGGGCAGGGGTGAAACAGGTTCCGGTTGCGGTGGCAGCTCCGGCAGCGCCAGCACACGGTTAAGCACCTCGGCCTCCAGTGCCGCCAGTTGTGCCGAGCCACGTGGACGCGGGCGCGGCAGGTCGACGGCCAGGTCCAGGCCGATGCGGCCCTCCTCGATCAGAATGACCCGGTCGGCCACCGCCACGGCCTCGGCCACGTCGTGGGTCACCAGCAGGACGGTGAAGCCGTGCTGCTGCCACAGGCGCTCGATCAGTTGCTGCATCTCGATGCGGGTCAGGGCATCCAGCGCACCCAGCGGCTCGTCGAGCAGGAGCAGGCGCGGCTGGTGAATCAGCGCACGGGCCAGGGCCACGCGCTGCTGCTGCCCACCGGACAGGGCCGCCGGCCAGTCGTTGGCCCGCTCGGCCAGGCCCACGGCCGCCAGTGCCTCCCGCGCCTGGTCGCGCCAGTTGCCCGTCAGGCCCAGGCCGACGTTGTCGATCACCCGTTTCCACGGCAGCAGGCGCGCGTCCTGGAACATCAGTCGGGTGTCTTCCCGCGCCGCGCTGAGCGGACCGTTGCCGGCCAGCAGTTGCCCGTCGGTTGGTTCATCCAGTCCGGCCAACAGACGCAGCAGCGTGCTCTTGCCGCAGCCACTGCGGCCCACCACGGCGACGAACTGGCCAGCCGGAATATGCAGATCGATGCCCTTGAGCACCTCGCGTGAACCGAAGGCCTTGCGGATACCTTCGATGGCCAGGGGAATGCCCTGGCGAATACTGTGCAGGGCGGTCATTGCGCACCTGCCTTGGCCTGATAGGCCGGGTGCCAACGCAGCCACACACGTTCCAGGCCTCGGGCGGCAACGTCCGCCAGCTTGCCGAGCACGGCGTAGAGCAGGATGGCCAGCACCACCACGTCGGTCTGCAGGAACTCGCGGGCATTCATCGCCAGGTAGCCGATGCCGGCGCTGGCGGAAATGGTCTCGGCCACGATCAATGTGAGCCACATAAAGCCCAGAGCGAAGCGCACGCCAACCAGGATCGACGGCAGCGCGCCAGGCAGGATCACCTGGCGGAACAGGCCGAAACCCGACAGGCCATAACTGCGCGCCATCTCCACCAGCGCCGGGTCGACATTGCGGATGCCGTGGTAGGTGTTGAGGTAGATTGGGAACAGCGTGCCGAGGGCGACCAGGAAGATCTTCGCGCTCTCGTCGATGCCGAACCAGAGGATCACCAGCGGGATCAGCGCCAGGTGTGGCACGTTGCGGATCATCTGCACCGAGCTGTCGAGCAGGCGTTCACCCCAGGCCGACAGGCCGGTGATAAAGCCCAGCAACAGACCCAATCCGCCGCCAATGGCAAAGCCGATGGCCGCGCGCTGACCACTGATGGCCAGGTGAGTCCAGATTTCACCGCTGGCCAACAGCGCCCAGCCGGCCGCCAGCACGGCGCTGGGCGCCGGCAAAATGCGCGTGGACAGCCAACCGGCGGCCACCGCGCCCTGCCAGATCGCCAGCAGCGCCAGCGGCAGCGCCCAGGGCGCGAGACGATACAACCAGAGCTTGGTCATTGTGCAGTCCTCAACTCTGGGCCGCGGCCTTGGGCAGGATGTCGCTGGAGATCATCTCGCCGAAGGGGCTGACATAGCCGCGCGAGGCGGGTCGCTCCGGCTGGGCGATGTCCAGGTGCGGGAACAGCAGTTCGGCGACCCGGTACGACTCTTCCAGGTGCGGATAGCCGGAGAAGATGAAGGTATCGATGCCCAGCTCGGCGTACTCCTGCACCCGCGCGGCCACGGTCGGACCGTCGCCGACCAGCGCGGTGCCGGCACCGCCACGCACCAGGCCGAC
>CALMID010000307.1 GCA_937863915.1 uncultured Pseudomonas sp. | reverse complement strand
TAAGCTGTGGACCTCCTATCACCTGCCGAGCGTATCGCCATGCCACTGCGCCCCCTGATCCTGTCAGCCACCCTGCTCCTCGCACTCAGCGGCTGTGGTGCCGGGGAAACCGCCGCCACCGCCAGCCTGCAGGCTGAGCAAGCCAAACAGGCACAACAGCAGATGGAACAACTCAAACAGCAGGTCGAGGCGGCCAATGCCAGGAACATGGCACGACTGCAGGAACAGCTGCCGGCCGGCGAGCGCTAAAACATCAAATAATCAGATATCTTTATCCGGATATTTGCGCTTTTTTAAACCATTAAACTGATCAGAATAGGCAGCGTACTCACTCAGCCCCCACAAGGAGCCCACGATGAAAAACGTTGCCCTCGCCAGCCTGATCCTGGCCAGCCTCTCTCTCAACGCACTGGCCGTCCCGGCCGAACACAACCAGCCGCTACTCGGGGAAAAGGTGCAACCGGCACACACCCAGCCGGTGATGCCGGTTGCCGCCGATGGTGCTGATCGGGTGTCCGCCAAGCGCATCGCGGCGGATGGCACCGACCGCACAGGTCGCCAGCGCATTGCCGCCGACGGAGCGGACCGCATCGGTGGTCAACGCATCGCCGCCGACGGTGCCGAGCGTGTCGGCAAGCCCCGTGTAGCCGAAGGCGGCGCCGATCGTCTGCTGGCGCGCCGACTGGCCTGAGCCGGCCACTCAATACGCAGTAGCCTCACCCGCTGGCCGCCAGATGCTGTCAGCGGGTCGGGCCTTTCTATTCGGCGAGAAAACCCTGCACCACCGGCAGGGTCAGCGCCGGATCTTCCTCCTGCGGCACATGCCCCAGCTGTTCGAAGATGACCAGGCGGCTGCCCGCGATATCGGCCTTGAAGCGCTCGGCATTGGCCGGCGCAATCAGGCCATCGCGCCCGCCCCAGAGAATCAGCGTCGGCTGCCGCACCTGGCGGATCAAGGCCTGGCTGTCGCCCGCCGGTGCCTGCTGGAAGCGCTGCACCAAAGCCTGACGATTACCAGCCCGCAGGGTCAGCTGGTAATAGCGCTCGACCAGCTCGTCGGTGACCCGAGTCGGATCGCCGTAGACGTTCTGCACACTGCTCTCGATCATCCTGCGCGGCAGCAGCCTGGCCATCAGCGGCGCCAGAGCCGGCACCTGAGCCAGACGAAAGCCGATCGGCACCGAGCTGGACTGCCGAGGATAGCCGGCGGCATCTACCAGAATCAGCCGGCTGACGCGCGCAGGCCGGGCCACGGCCAGCTCCCAGGCCAGCTGCCCGCCGAAACTGTTGCCGGCCACCACCACTGGCGGCACTTGCAAGCGGTCGAGCAGCGCATCGAGAAACGCCGTGTAGTGGGCGATGCGGTAGTCACCATCGGGGAACGGCCCGGTCAGGCCGAAACCCGGCAGGTCGACGCTGATCACCCGTCGCGTGCGCTTGAGGTCGGTCACCCAGCCTTCCCAGGTATGCAGGCTGGCAGAGGTGCCATGCAGCAACAGCAGCGGCTCGGCATCATCGCGCGGGCCCTCGTCGCGCAGGTGCACCTGCATGCCCATCAGCTCGATGAACTGTGACGGCGCTGGCGCCCAGCGGGCCTTGAGTTCCTCGACCGGTCGATCCGGCGCCCAGTTCAGCCCGATGAACCCCGCCACGCTGAGGCCCAGCACCAGCAACACACCCAGCAGTACCCGTATCACCCGCCGCATCCTGTTCTCCTTGTGGCTTTATGCCAGGCTGTCGCGATCAGTGCCGGGCTGATGCCGCCAGCCCTGGCGCTGCCGATAGGCCGCCGGGGTGAGGCCGGTCAGGCGCTTGAACAGGCGACCGAAGGCCACCCGGTCCTGATAGCCCACCTGCTCGGCGATCGCCTCCACCGGCAGTCGACTGGTTTCCAGCAGGTCCTTGCTGCGCTCGATGCGCAGCGCCTGCTGGTACTGCATCGGCGTCATCCCGCAGGCCGCGAGAAAACGCCGCTGCAGGGTGCGCACACTGACATGAATCTGCGCTGCCAGCACGTCCAGACTCAGCGTCTCGGCAAAGTGCTCGGCCAGATAAGCCTGAGTCGCCTGAATCTCGCCATCGGCATGCCGCCGCCAGCCCGGTGACGGCATATAGGCCGATTGCGGCCCATGACGCAGGTCGGTGACCAGCAACCGCGCCAGGCCTTCGGCAATCTCCCGACCGCACAGACGCTCGACCGCCTGCAGGCAGGCATCCACCCCCGCCAGCGAACCGCCGGAGCAGATCAGGTTGCCCGACTGCGTCAGGTTGCATGCCGCCTGCACCTGCACCCTCGGGTAGCGGGCCTGCAGACCGCCGGCCAGCATCCAGTGGGTCGTGGCCGGTCGCTGATCGAGCCGGCCACTGGCCGCCAGCAGATACACCCCGCTGCACAGGCTGGCCACCAGCACCCGCTCCGGCAGCTCGCGCAATGCCTGTATCAGTCGCGGACTGCCCGCCACTGCGGCAGGCCCGGCCATCCACAGCGAGGGAATCACTATCAGGTCCATCTGCGCCAGGCATTCGGGGCCACCGTCCACGCTGAGCAGGCCATCCTCATGCGCCACCGGCTGACCGGTTTCGCTGATGCGCAGCAGCTCGAAATACGGCGCGCCGGGCAGATGATTGGCCATGCGAAAGACATCCAGCACCAGCCCGAGACTGGCCAGGCTGTGCTGCGGACAGAGCAGGACGGCGACGCGATGGGGCGCAGGCTTGGGCATGGGCTTGCTTGTCCAGATCAGCTGCAAAGATGGCATTCCGGGCGATTCTAGCCAGGCACACAGACGTCGACAATGCGCCACCGCCCCCATTGCTCACTGGAAATGGCCATGACCAGCGCCCCGCTCACCCTCTACACCTTCGCCATGTCGCACTTCAGCGAGAAGATCCGCTGGACTCTGGATGCCTGCCAGTTGCCCTATGAGGAACGCTGCCTGACCCCGGTGTTCCACATGCCCACCGCCCTGCGTCTGGGCCGGCGCGGCCAGACCACCCTGCCGATCGTGCAGCAGGGCAGCGTCGCCGTGCAGGACAGCCCGCGCATCGTCGACTGGCTGGAGGCAAGCCAGGGCACGCTGAGCATTCTGCCGGGGGCGCAACGCGAGGCCATTCGCCAGATCGAGCAGCGCTTCGACAGCATCGGCAAGGATGTCGCCCGCCTGCTGTATGCCGGCAGCTTCGGCGTAGCCGACGGGCATATCCGCCAGCTGTGGACGGCCCACGCCAATCCGCTGCAGGCCCTGTTCATCCGCCTCGCCTACCCGCTGATCTGCCTGGGCTTTCGCCGCAAGCTGAACATCAACGCAGCCAGTGCCGCGCGCGCCGCAGAACGCATCGGCGCACAACTGGACTGGCTGGAGGCGCAGCTGGCCGATGGCCGGCGCTACTTGGTCGGCGACCAGTTGAGCCTGGCCGATATCACCGTCGCGTCCTTGCTGGCGCCGATCGCCTGCCCGGCCGAACACCCGGTGTATGGCGACGCGGCCTACCAGGCCGGCATGGCCGCCACCCTCGTGCCCTGGCAGGCCCGCCCGGGCATGGCCTGGGTGCGCGAGCTTTACCGCCAGCAGCGGCACACCGGGCTGACTGATTAAGCCGCGCTACGCCCGGTTCTGAGCATTGCTCGGCCCGGCCGGCAGGTAGGGCTGCAGCGCCTCGCGCAGGCTTTCCAGGCTCAGGGGCTTGGCCAGATGGCCGTTCATGCCGGCCTGGCGACAACGCTCGACATGCTCCTGCAGGGCATGGGCGGTCAGCGCCAGCACCGGCAGCGCCGGGCGCTGCTGCGCCTGTTCCAGCTCACGGATGGCCTGGGTCGCCTGGTAGCCATCCATCTCCGGCATCTCGCAGTCCATCAGCACCAGAGCGAACTGGCCGCCGGCCTGCATCACCCGGTTGACCGCCTCGCGGCCATTGCCGACCAGCTCGCAGGCGATGCCGAGCTTGCCCAGCAGGCCGCGCACCACCATCTGATTGACCGGGTTGTCCTCGGCCACCAGCACCCGCACCTCGCTGCCACTGGCGCTGCTGGCGACCGCCGCGCTGCGCTGCGCCGGCTCATCCAGGCCGGAGAGCAGCTGGCGGAAGGCGCCCTTTAGCACCGCCGCCGAGGCCGGCTTCTGCACCGCCAGGCCAATCCCGACCGCCTCCAGCTGCTCGCGCGGCGGAATGCAGCGGGCCGCACTGAGCAGCAGGCAGCGCACCTCGCGCAGGGTCGGATCGGCCTTGATCGCGGCCGCCACCTCCAGCCCGCTGAGGCCCGGCATGTTGTAGTCCAGGCAGGCAATGCGATACGGCTCGCCCTGGGCCGCCGCCTCGCGCAGCATCTGCAGGGCACGCTCGCCATAGAAGGCGGTCTGCGCCTGCATGCCCCAGGCCTGCACCTGTTCCAGCAGCATCTGCAGAAACTCCGGCGAATCATCGACCAGCAGCACACGCACGCCCTTGAGGTCGTAGAACGGCAGCACCTGGCTGCTGATGAAGGCGGCATCGGCATCGCGGCAGACGATCCGGAACCAGAAGCGCGCGCCCTTGCCGGGCTCACTCTCAACCCCCACGCTGCCGCCCATCAGTTCGGCCAGGCGCCTGCAGATCGACAGGCCCAGGCCGGTGCCGCCGTACTTGCGCGTGGTGCCCTGCTCGGCCTGACTGAAGGCCTGGAACAACTGCGCCTGACCCTCGGCGGAAATACCCACGCCGGTATCGCTGATGGAGAGCATCACATAGTTACCCGTATCCACATCGACATGGCGCTCGGCATAACGCTGATCCCGAACCGCCTCGGCGGTTTCGATGGTCAGGGTCCCGCCTTCGGGCATGGCATCGC
>CALMID010000306.1 GCA_937863915.1 uncultured Pseudomonas sp. | reverse complement strand
CGCAACCTGCAACTGAGCCTGCAGGGCTTTGCCAATGACGCCCGGGTGCTGGCCGAACAATCTCAGCCACGCGATGTGCTGGAACAACGACCCCACCGCGAGCTTGAGGAGAAAGAGCTGATCGGCCTGTTTCAGGCGTTGCTGGCGGTCCATCCGGAATACCAGCGCATCCGCCTGATCATGGCTCGCGAACACGGACTGGAGCGCATCAGCGTGGATCACCAGGGGCCGGCCGACGCCAGCAGCCTGGTCGAGAAGGGCCACTTTCCCTATGTCTTCGAGACCCTGCGCCTGGCCCGTGGCGAGCAGTATTTTTCCGACATTGCCCAGCACGACAGTGGCTCCGCCGAGGCCATGACCCTGCACATCGGCAACCCCGTGTGGAACCAGGCACCCGAGGCACTCGGACTGATCCTGCTGAGCATCGATGTGCAGGCCCTGTTCATGCGCCTGGAAAGCGAGCTGCCCGACTACTACCAGGTGTTTCTCGCCAACAGCCAGGGCGACCTGCTGCTCTACCCCGACGGCAAAAAACGTCAGGACAGCCCGCACGGCCCGCAGTATCGACTGCACGAAGAGCTGCCACTGACCCGAAGCCTGGTCGAGGGCGAGGCGCAGAACCTGCTCACCCGCCTGCCGGCCACGCGCAAGCAGCCGGAACGAATTGCCGCCTTTACCCGCGTGCGCATCGACGAACGCAGCCCCAACAGCGTGCTGCTGCTGGGCATCGCCATCCCCGAAGAACACATCCTGCGCGAATCGCAGCGGCTCGGGCAGCGCAGCGTGCAGATCGTCATTGCCCTCAGCGTGCTGACCCTGTTGCTGGCCCTGCTGCTGGCGCGCGCCCTGACCCGTCCGCTGAACCAGATCGGCCAGGCCATCGCCCGCTTTGCCCGCAATCGCAGCCTGCACCCCCTGCCCACCGGGCGCCAGGACGAACTCGGCAGCCTGGCCCGCAACCTGCGCGACATGCAGGAGGAGATCCTGCGCCAGATCAGCGAACTCAACGAAAACCGCATCGAGCTGGAACGCCTGGCCCACCACGATCCGCTGACCGGCCTGCCCAATCGCCGGCTGTTCTTCGACCGCCTGGAACACGCCATCGCCAACGCCAAGCGCAGCGGCAAACGGGTCGGCCTGCTGTTCGTCGACCTCGACCACTTCAAGGAAATCAATGACGAACTGGGCCATGCCATCGGCGACGAGGTGCTGTGCAGCATCGCCCGCCTGCTCAGCTCGATCACCCGTGGCGGGGACACGGTCGCCCGCCTGGGTGGCGACGAATTCATCATCCTTTTCGATCAGATCGAAGACGGCAAAATCCTCAGTGGCATTGCCCAGAAGCTGCTCGGCCATCTGCAGAACCGCCTGCTGCTCGGCGGCCATCAGGTACTGGTGCAAGCCAGCCTGGGCATCAGCCTGTATCCGGAGCACGGCGACACGGCCGAAAGCCTGGTGCAGAACGCCGACAAGGCCATGTACAGCTCCAAGCGCGATGGCCGCAACCGGGTCAGCCTGGCCCACCACGAACCCTGAGTCCGGCAGTCGCCTGGCAGCTACCTACGTCAAAACAGCCTGCTAAATCTGTGCCTGCGCCACCTCGCCGGCCGGCAGCACGGTGACGCGCACCTCGGGGTCGTGACTGCCACCACCGAGGATGACCCCGCGCAGCGGCGAGACATCGGCGAAATCACGGCCCCAGGCCAGGGTGATGTGCTGCAGGTCCGGCAGCAGGTTGTTGGTCGGATCGAAATCGACCCAGCCCAGCTGCGGGCAATACACCGACACCCAGGCATGCGACGCATCGGCACCGATCATCCGTGGCTGCCCCGGCGGTGGCTGGGTCAGCAGGTAGCCGCTGACATAGCGTGCGGCAAAGCCACGGGCGCGCAGGCAGGCCAGCATCAGGTGGGCAAAGTCCTGACACACGCCACGGCGGCGCTCCAGCACTTCCAATAGCGGCGTGGCCACCAGGGTCGCCTCGCCGTCGTAGGTGAACTCGCGGAAGATCTTGCCCATCAGCGCCGCCACCGCTTCGAGGAACGGCCGCGCCGGCACAAAGCAGTCCTCGGCGTAATCGGCAAAGGCCTGCTTGAGGCGCACGAAGGGCGACTCGACGCGATAGGCCGCAGCCTCCAGCTCGGCTTCGCGCAGCGCCTGACCATGGTAGGTCAGCTGCGCGACCACCTGCTCCCAGGGCGGCGACTCGGCCAGGCTGCGCGGCGCATGGGCGAACACCTCGACCATCAGGCGGGCGTTGACCTGCAGCGCCGCGTGCGGGCGCTCGAAAGCCAGGCGGGTCAGCGGATTGCCGAATACGTCCAGACCATCCTGACGGCGACTGGGCTCGGGCTGAATCTCCAGTTCCTGGTACAGGCAACGCTGCCAGGCGCACTCGCGCGGCCACAGGTGCGCCTGCTGCTGGGCCAGCGACACGGGCGCGGCATAGCGGTACTGGGTGTCGTGGAAAATCTGGTAACGCGCACTGGCTGTCATCGCCACCTCAACTGGACAGGGTCTGCTGGCTGACCGCATCGACATGGGCGAAGTGGCGCAGCGCCAGGCGATCGGACAGCTCGCCCGCCGCACCTGAGACAGCCTGCAGCAGATCGGCCAGCCCCTGCAGGACCGCCTGCACGCCGCTCTCGCCAAACAGCGTGCGCGCATCCAGGCTGCCCAGATCGAAAGCCTCCAGCTGCCCGGCCAGCAGCGTCAGGCGGTGCTCCAGCGGCGTGGCGAAACGCTCGTCGAGGGCGCCCAGCGAGCGCTCGACCATGTGCAACTGGAAGCGCAGGGAATGCGGGTTCTGCTCGTCGAGCAGGAGCAGGTCGAGCACCGGGATCAGCTGCGGTGCCGCCAGGTAGCGCGAGCGGTAGGTGATGATGCTGTTGCCCAGCTCCAGCAGCCACTCCAGCGCCGCCTGATCGCGGGCACCGGCACCGCGCAGGAAGGCCGCCAGGCTGTCGGCGAGAAACTGCAGGCGCTCGATACGCCGGCCCAGCATGAGAAAGCGCCAGCCATCGTCGCGGGTCATGTCGTCCAGGGCAAAACCGGTCAGCGCCGCCAGCTGCAGCAGCAGACGGTTGAGGAAATCCAGCAGTTCACCGAGGTCGCTGTCACGGCTTTCCAGGGCCTGGGCTTCGCGCTGCAGCTCCACCAGCGCCTGCCAGTTTTCCTGGGACAGCTTGCCGCGCACCTGGCTGGCCGACCATTGCAGGCGCTGCAGGTTGCTGCGCAGGCTGTAGGGCCAGTCATCGCCCAACAAGGCCTCGCGCAGACGCTCTTCCAGGCGCTCGCCGGGTGGCAGCCAGCCGGTCTGCTCGCCCAGCGCCAGCGCCGCCTGCAGGGCCAGCGGATCGTCGCCGTCGTCCACATACTGCTCCAGCAGCACCCGCAGCAGGCGCGCGCCGTCATCGCAGCGTTCGCTGTAGCGGCCGAACCAGAACAGGTTCTCCACCACGCGCGACGGCAGGTAGGGGTCACTGCGGATCAGGTCGCGCACGCCCAGCGGCTTGCTCCAGTGCCAGGGTTCCTGGCCCTGGGCGCGCTCGCCCAGCACCCAGGTGTCCTTGCTGCCGCCGCCGCGCTGCATCGACACCACCTCGGCGCCGGCCTGGCCGGCCACGCGGGTCAGGCCGCCGGGGAGCACGCGATAGCCGTCGCGACTGGCCACCGCGTACACGCGCATGCCAATCGCCCGTGGCTGCAGGCCCTGGCCATCCCACACCGGGGCCTGCGACAGCTGCGCCAGCTCCTGGGCGATGTAGGCATAGGGTCTGGCCCTGAGCCGCTCGGCCAGGGCCTTGAGTCCATCGTCATCGAGATCGCGGCCGAATACCGGCTCGAAACTCTGTGACGGAAACGCGGGCTTGATCACCAGCTCGCCGAGTTTGCCCAGCGCCTCCTCCAGCACCGGCGGCTCACCGCACCACCAGGTGGCGATCGAGGGCAGCAGCAGCTCCTCACCCAGCCACTGCTCGGCAATGGCCGGCATGAAGCCGAGCAGACCCGGGGACTCCAGCACGCCGCTGCCCAGGGCATTGGCCACCAGCACACGGCCCTGGCGCACCACCTCCAGCAGGCCCGGCACGCCGAGGGCGGAGTCGGTGCGCAGCTCCAGCGGATCACAGAAATCGTCGTCCAGCCGGCGC
>CALMID010000305.1 GCA_937863915.1 uncultured Pseudomonas sp. | reverse complement strand
TGCCTTCGGGCAGCGCATCGCCGGCGAAGCGCGGCTGGTAATGCTGCTCGATGGCGGCGGCGATTTCTTCACTTTCACCATCCAGGCGGGCATAATATTTGCCCATCGTGCCTTGCAGCTCGGGAAATTCACCGACCATTTCGGTGGCAAGGTCGCACTTGGAGAGCAGGCCGGCCCGCTCGCCCAGCGCACGATCACCGCCAATGGCGGCGGTGATCACGCCAGCGAGCTTCGACACGCGTTCGGCTTTTTCGTACACGGTGCCGAGCTGGGCCTGCAACACGACATTCTTCAGGCGTTCGTTGCGCGTTTCCAGCTTGCTCTTCTTGTCCTGATTGAAGAAGAACTCGGCGTCGGTGAGACGCGGGCGCACCACTTTCTCGTTGCCGGCGACGATCTGCGCCGGGTCTTTCGACTCGATGTTGGCCACGGTGATGAAGCGCGGCAGCAGCTTGCCGTTGCCGTCCAGCAGGCAGAAGTACTTCTGGTTGTCCTGCATGGTGGTGATCAGGGCTTCCTGCGGCACCTCGAGGAAACGCTCCTCGAACGAGCAGACCAGCGGCACCGGCCATTCGACCAGAGCGGCCACTTCATCCAGCAGGGCCGGCGGCACGATGGCAGTGCCGTTCTCGGCCTTGGCCAGTTCCTCGACGCGCTGGGCGATCTGCTCGCGGCGCTTGGCGAAGTCGGCAACCACGAAGGCGCCACGCAGGTCATGGGAGTAGCTGGCGGCGCTCTCGATCACCACGTCGTAGTTGGCGTGGAAACGATGGCCACGGGACATACGGCCGGCCTTCTGGGCAAGGATCTCGCAGTCGACCACGTGTTGACCGAACAGCATCACCAGCCACTGGGTCGGGCGAACAAACTCTTCCTTGCGTGCGGCCCAGCGCATGCGCTTGGGAATCGGCAGATCATTCAGTGCGGCTTCGACAATCCCCGGCAGCAGGCTGACGGTCTTCTGCCCGGCGATGGACTGGCTGAACTTGAGCTTGGGGCCGCTCTGATCAATCTGGCTCAGCTCGACGCCACACTTCTTGGCGAAGCCCAGGGCCGCCTGGGTCGGGTTGCCATCCTTGTCGAAGGCGGCCTGCACGGGCGGGCCGTCGAGGTTAACGGTGCGGTCCGGTTGCTGGCTGGCCAGCGCTTCCACCTGTACGGCCAGGCGACGCGGTGCGGCGTAGTAGCGGGCGCTCTGGTAGCTCAGGCCGGCGGCCTTCAGCCCCTTCTCGACACCGGCGAGGAAGGCTTCGCCGAGGCTTTTCAGGGCTTTCGGCGGCAGCTCTTCGGTGCCCAGTTCAACCAGGAAATCATGTGCACTCATTCTGCAATCTCCAGCTTGGCCAGTACTTCGTCACGCAGTTCGGGGGTGGCCATGGGGAAGCCGAGTTTGGCGCGGGCCAGCAGGTAGCTCTGGGCGATATTCCGCGCCAGGGTGCGCACGCGCAGGATGTACTGCTGACGCGCGGTGACGGAGATGGCGCGGCGGGCATCCAGCAGGTTGAAGCTGTGCGAGGCCTTGATCACCATTTCATAGGCCGGCAGCGGCAGCTGCAGCTCCATCAGGCGGTTGGCCTCGGACTCGTAGAAGTCGAACAGGTCGAACAGTTTGTCGACGTTGGCGTGCTCGAAGTTGAAGGTGGACTGCTCCACTTCGTTCTGGTGGAACACGTCGCCGTAGGTGACCTTGCCGAACGGGCCGTCGGAGTAGACCAGGTCATACACCGAGTCGACGCCCTGCAGGTACATGGCCAGGCGTTCCAGACCGTAGGTGATCTCGCCGGTGACCGGGTAGCATTCGACGCCACCGACCTGCTGGAAGTAGGTGAACTGGGTGACTTCCATGCCGTTCAGCCAGACTT
>CALMID010000304.1 GCA_937863915.1 uncultured Pseudomonas sp. | reverse complement strand
CACCGCGCGATTGCCCAGGCTCTCCGGCAGCACGTTCAGCGCCTCACCACCGCTGGCCTCGGCAAACGCGCGGGCCGCCCGGTTGGCCTGGGGCAGATAAGTAGGTGAGGCTTTTCCGACGGACAAGCGCGAATTCAGAGCGAAACCGCCCAGCCGCCACCAGCGCCGCCGGTAGGCAAAGGCCAACTGGTTGTCGGCCTGCTGCATCACCGTCAGCACCGAGATACGCCGATACCAGTCAGCCGTACGCCAGTGCCCCAGCCAATGCAGCGGGCGACGCAGCAATTGGCCCAGCACCTTGCCGGCACGCCGCAGCGGCCGCGCGTCATCCACCAGTGGCCCCATGTACAGGCGCATGAAGTTGTAGCTCGGCGGGAAGCGGTTCTGGGTGATGTGAGTCTGCGCATCGGCGTGGAAATGGCTGGAGATGGTGGTGCCCTGACTGACATCCACCCCACGCGGACCACGAATCGCCACGATCGCCTCGCTGTTGGTGCGCACATGCTCGCCCAGTGCCGCCGGCAACTGCGCCAGGGTGCGGTAACGATCGCGACTGGCGAACAGGATCTCCAGGCTGCCAAGCACCCCGGCGGCGACAATCACCTGCGCTGCATCCAGGCTGCGCCCTGGCAACGTTCGGCTGTGCAGATGTACCCGATAGCCTTTGCCCTGATGGCTGATATGGCTGACCCGGGTATCGCTGAAGACCTGCACGCCCAGCTGGCGCGCCAGATACAGATAGTTCAGGTCCAGACTGTTCTTCGCCCCCTGCGGACAACCGCTGATACAGCTGCCACAGCGATTGCAGCCTCGCCTTAGCGGCCCCTTACCGGAGAAAAATGGATCAACTGCATCGTTCTGCGGACCGAAGTAGATGCCCTGCGGCACCGCTCCGTAACTCCCAGCCGCGCCCATGGCTGCCGCGGTCTGCGCAAGCCACTGATCCTGCTGGCCCTGATAGGGATTGTCGGCCACGCCCAGCATCTGCCGGGCACGCCGGTAATGCGGCGCCAGGCTCGCCTGCCAGTCGTCATCCAGTGCCGCCCAGGCCGGATCGCGATAGAAGGCCGCTTGCGGCTCCAGCAGCACCGCCGCATACACCAGACTGCCACCCCCCACGCCGACACCGTGGACGATACCAACATTGCGGTAGACCTTCTGTGCCAGCGGGCCACGCAGGCCCAGCGCCGGCGCCCAGAGCAGATGACGCATCGACTGCCCGGAGCGCTGAAAGTCCGCCGCACTGTGTTCGCGGCCCTGCTCCAGCACGGCCACCCGATAGCCCTTCTCGGCCAGGCGCAGGGCGCTGACGCTGCCACCGAAGCCCGAGCCGATGATCAGCACATCGAAGGCCTCGCTCATGCCTCGCGCACCAGCAGGAAGGGAAAGCCCAGCCGGCGCAGGCCCGGCAGATCGACAAAGGTCAGGCACAGGCAGTGCTGCTCGTCCAGCTGGCGCAGCTCGTCGCGCACCCAGCGCCAGGGCAGGCGCGTCGCCGCACCGTAACCCAGCGCAGCGCAAGGCTGGCCATCGAGCCAGGAAGGCTGCTCGCTGCAGGTCATCGGCAGCAGCTCATGCCACTGATCGCCGCGGCGCTGCAGATTCACTGCTGCCGTCGAATCGAGAAAGCGCTTGCCGTACCAGCCCGGCATGCCGCTCAGGGCAATGCTCGGGCCGGCACTCAGACGCAGCCACCAGGGCCCGACGAATTCGGCGCGCCAACGGCCTGTCAGCGTGGTCGCGGCAGGCAGGAGACGGTAACGGGCCAGCAGCTGGCCCAGGGAAAGCCGGTTGAGTGTGTCGATCATGGCGACGCCTTATTCTTAGAGTTATTGCTCTAGACTAATCGCCATCTTCGCTTGCGGCAGCCCGCATATCGGCCAACAACAGGGTGGTAATCGCCAAGGCGAGTGGCACTTGCCAGCAACGGGCGCGCCGCCTACCCTGCGCGGCTGCAAATTTGAGTGGAACTCCCATGTCCCTGGAACAGCAATACACCGCGATTCTCGGTCAACTCGGCGAAGACGTGTCCCGCGAAGGCCTGCTCGACACGCCCAAGCGCGCCGCCAAGGCCATGCAGTACCTGTGTCGCGGCTACCAGCAGACGCTGGAAGAAGTGACCAATGGCGCGCTGTTCAGCTCCGACAACAGCGAGATGGTGCTGGTGAAGAACATCGAGCTGTATTCGCTGTGCGAGCACCATCTGTTGCCCTTCATCGGCAAGGCGCATGTGGCCTATATCCCCAACGGCAAGGTGCTCGGCCTGTCCAAGGTGGCACGCATCGTCGACATGTACGCGCGGCGCCTGCAGATCCAGGAAAACCTCAGCCGGCAGATCGCCGAGGCCATCGAGCAGGTGACCGGCGCCCTGGGCGTGGCCGTGGTGATCGAAGCCCAGCACATGTGCATGATGATGCGCGGCGTGGAGAAGCAGAACTCGTCGATGGTCACGTCGGTGATGCTGGGCGAATTCCGCAACAACCCGGCGACCCGCAGCGAATTCCTGAGTCTGGTCAGCTGATCGTTTCGAGGCCCAGACGATGGGTCTGCCAGTCTGCCCGTGACAGGCTGTAGAGCAGCAGATCCTCCTGGCATTTGGTGCCTTCCTGCTCCTGCATCTGGCCCCGGCGCTGCATGCCGCACTTCTCCAGCACCCGCGCCGCCGCGCGGTTGCGCCGGTAGCAGCTGCCACGCAGGCACTCCAGTTTCTCGTCTTCGAACAGGTAGTCGATGACCCGCGCCAGGGCCTCGGTGGCGTAGCCCTGACGCCGGTACGCCGGAGCGATCCAGCAGGACAGCTCGGCCTCGTCATCGTCCAGCGAGGCATTGAGCATGCCCAGGCAGCCGTTCAGCGAACGATTGCCGCGCGGCCCGACGGCCCAAGTCAGCTCACCGGATTCGCCGGCCAGCAGGTCCGCCACCCAGCCATCGAGCATGCGCGGCAACTTGTGCATGCCGCCCAGTACCGCCGGATCGCCGCGCAGCGCCTGGCCGTCCTGTAGCCCCAAAGGACGCAGGTGCAGGCGAGCGCTGAGCAGCTCGACGCTCATGGTTTCAGTCGTACATGCCGACGTGACGCGGATGACTGGCCACCCGTGCCAGCCAGGCGTTGATCGCCGGGAAACCGGACAGGTCGAAGCCACCCTCATGGGCCACGTGGGTGTAGGCGTACAGGGCGATGTCGGCGATGGTGTAGCTGTCGCCCACCAGGTACGGCGTGCGCATCAGCTGCTGTTCCATCACCGCCAGTGCCTTGTAGCCGTCGATATGGCAACGCTCGTACTCGGCACGACGCTCCTCGGGCAGCCCCTGATAGAACTGGATGAAACGCGCCACGGCGACAAACGGCTCATGGCTGTACTGCTCGAAGAACTGCCACTGCAGCACCTGGGTGCGCAGGCGCGGCTCGCGAGGCAGCAGCTCGCTGCCGTCGGCCAGGAAGTTGAGGATGGCATTGGACTCCCACAGGCAGGTGCCGTCTTCCAGCTCCAGCACCGGAATCTTGCCGTTGGGGTTCTTGGCCAGAAAGGCCTCGCTGCGGGTCTCGCCCTTGAGAATATCGACCGCCACCCACTCATAGGGAATATCCAGCAGGTGCAGGGCCAGCTTGACCTTGTAGCAGTTGCCGGAACGGTAATCGCCGTAGACCTTGTACATCCCCTTCTCTCCTTAAACTGACAGCTGACTCACTGCTGCGCCTGTTGCGCCTCACGGACCACGGCAGCCAAACGGCGCAGGCCCTCGCCCAGAC
>CALMID010000303.1 GCA_937863915.1 uncultured Pseudomonas sp. | reverse complement strand
CCGTCATAGGGCGCGGGAATATCCACGATGGCCTTGGCGGTTTCCACCCAGACCAACAACTGGTCGGCCTTGACCGCCTCGCCAGCCTTGACGTGCCACTCGACGATCTCGGCTTCCTGCAGCCCCTCGCCCAGATCCGGCAGTTTGAAATACTTCATGATGATCTCCTTGCGCCCCCTCTCCCCCTGGGAGAGGGACGGGGTGAGGGGATTAGGCGTAGTGCAGCACCAGATCACAGGCCGCGAGGATGTCCTCGACGCCAGGGATATACAGCGGCTCCAGGCGGTACAGCGGCGGCGGAATGTCCGGCGCGGTGACCCGCTGGATCGGCGCCTGCAGGTCCAGCAGCACCCGCTCGTAGAGGCTGGCGGCGATCTCCGCGCCAATCCCGCCACTGCGCGGCGCCTCGTGCACGATCACGCAACGTCCGGTCTTGCGCACCGAAGCTTCCAGCGTAGCCAGGTCGAGCGGTTTGATGGTTGCCACGTCGATCACCTCGGCACTGACGCCCTGCTCGGCCAGCCGCTCGGCGGCCTGCAGGGTTTCCACCACGCTGGCGCCCCAACTGATCAGGGTGAGGTCACTGCCTTCGCGCAGGGTGAAGCAGCAGTCCAGCGGCAGACGCTGGCCGTTGTCCGCCAGCGGTTGCGGGTTCATGCGGTAGAGCCTTGTCGGTTCGAGAAACACCACCGGGTCAGGATCATCGATGGCCGCCAGCAGCAGGCCATAGGCCCGCGCCGGCGACGACGGGATCACCACGCGCAGGCCGGGAATATGGGCGAACAGCGCCTCGGTGCTCTCGCTGTGATGCTCAGGCGCGCGGATACCCGCGCCCATCGGACTGCGCACCACCAGCGGACAGGACAGCCGCCCACGGGTACGGTTGCGCAGGCGGCTGGCGTGCGACACCAGATGTTCCATGGCGGCATAGATGAAGCCGAGGAACTGGATTTCCATCACCGGTTTCAGCCCCTGCGCCGCCATGCCCACGGCCAGCCCGGCGATCATGGTTTCCGCCAGTGGCGTGTCGATCACCCGCTTGAAGCCGTAGGTGTCGCGCAGGCCGGCGGTGGCGCGAAATACGCCGCCATTGATGCCGACATCCTCGCCCAGCACCAGTACGTTCTCGTCCTCGGCCATGGCCCGGTGCAGGGCCAGATTGACCGCCTCCAGCAGACTGCGTTTGACCTCACTCATGTTCGCCTCCTGCGGCGCGCCCGGCACGCTCGGCCAGCCACTCACGCTGTTCGGCCAGGGCCGCCGGCCACTGCGCATAGACATGTTCAAGCACCGACGACCAGTCCTGTGCGGGTGTCTGTTCGAAGCCGTCCACCGCCTCCTGTAGCTGCGCCTGGCACTCGGTGATCAACGCCTGCTCCTGCTGTTCACTCCACAGTCCCTGATCGGCCAGGTAGCGCTGCAGGCGACGGATCGGCTCGGCCAGCCAGGCCTGCTTGACCTCCTCGGCCGAGCGATAGCGAGTGGCGTCATCGGCGGTGGTGTGGTCGCCCAGGCGGTAGCTGATGCACTCCAGCAGGTGCGGGCCCTTGCCCTGCCGGGCACGCTCCAGAGCTACCTGCAGACGGTCGTAGACGGCGATGATGTCGTTGCCATCCACCTGCTCACCGGCAAATCCGGCGCCGATGGCCTTCTGCGCCAGGCTCGGGGCGCCGCTCTGAATGCGCCGCGGGGTAGAGATAGCCCACTGGTTGTTGTTGACCACGAACAGCACCGGCAACTGCCAGGCGCCCGCGACATTCAGCGCCTCGAGGAAGTCGCCCTTGCTGGTGGCGCCATCGCCACAGGTGGTGACCGCCACCCGGTGTTCGCCGCGTACCTTGAACGCCGTGGCCACGCCGCAGGCATGCAGGGCCTGGGTGGCAATGGGTACGCACAGCGGAAAGTCCTCGGCGGCGGCCGGACTGGCATAGGCACTGCCGCGCTCGTCGCCCCCCCAGTAGAGAAAGATCTCGCCCATGCTCACCCCGCGCAGCAGTTGCACGGCGGTATCGCGGTAATAGGGCACCAGCACGTCGCGGGGCTGCATCAGGCTGCCAATGGCCACGCCGATGGCCTCCTGCCCCAGGGTCGGCGCGTAGGTGCCGATCCGTCCGGTACGCTGCAGGGCCACGGCCTTCTGGTCGAACAGCCGGGTCAGCACCATCTGCCGGTACAGGCGCACCAGCAACTGGCCATCCGCGGCCCAGGCCGGCAGTTCTCTGACCACCTGGCCGGCAGCATCCAGGTAGCGGGTAAAGGGTAGGTCGATCGGTAGATGCGGCATCTGCTCACTCCTCATCACGCCGGGTAGGCATGTTGATAACGAGCCACGGCTTGTGGCCATGGCGATGGCCCCGTCTGCGCCGGTTGGCGGCTAGCGGGCGTACAGCAGCTGTTCGGCCAGGGCTTCGGCCACCCGCGCCGGGGCGCGTTTGTCGACCTTGGCATGGGCATAGATTTCACTCAGGCGCCCACCGATACGGCTCAGGTGAGCGGTTACCGCCGCGGCGGCGGCGCCCTGATAGGTCAGGGCCACATGAATCAGGCCGCCACTGTTGATCACATAGTCCGGCGCGTGCAGGATGCCGCGCCGCTCCAGGGCATCGGCCACCTCCAGACTCGATAGCTGATTGTTGGCCGCCCCGGCGACCACCGCGCAGCGTAGCTGCGCCACGGTGGCCGGGTTGAGCACGGCACCCAGGGCGCAGGGCGCGAGGATGTCGCAGGGCGTGGTCAGCAGCGCCTCGGCCGCCACCGGGCGGGCCTGCAGCTCATCCACGGCCAGTTGCACGCGGCCGCTGTCCAGATCGCTGACATACAACTCGGCGCCCGCCGCTACCAGCAGCTCGGCCAGGGCATAACCGACCTGCCCCAACCCCTGCACGGCCACACGCAACCCCTGCAGATCGTCGCTGCCCAGACGGTCGAGGGCGCTGGCACGAATGCCGGCAAACACGCCCAGCGCGGTATGCGGTGACGGATCGCCAGCCGCCGTGGTGCTGGTGACAAAGGACGTGCTCTGGGCGATGCAGTCCATGTCGGCGCTGGAGGTGCCGCTGTCGACGGCGGAGATGTAGGCACCACCGAGGGAGTCGATCATCCGCCCGAAGGCCTCGAACAGCTGGGCGCGACTGGGAATATGCGCCGGGCGCAGAATCACCGCCTTGCCCCCACCGAACGGCAGGCCGGCCAGCGCCGCCTTGTAGCTCATGCCGCGGGCCAGGCGCACGGCATCGTCGAGGGCGGCCTGTTCATCCGGGTAGGCGAGATAACGGCAGCCGCCCAGGGCTGGCCCCAGCTGGCTGTTGTGGATGGCGATGATGGCTTGCAGCCCGCTGTCAGGATCGCAGGCCAGGTGCAGGGATTCCAGCCGGGCGGCTTGCATCAGGCTGAACATGGGCGGCTCCGAGAGGATCGTTCAGCCTCAGTATAGGAGCCCTGCCGACACCAACCCGATCAGCCGGGCATAAGCGATGCCCGGCTGATAACCCGCGCTACCCGTTCAGTTACTCGCGGTCAGACTGCCGACGATCTTGTCGCTGTAGCGGCTGACCACATAGGGCACCGAGCGCTCCTTGTAGTTCTGCAGCGACTTCTCGATATAGGCGAAGGTGATGCCGACCTTCTTCAGCTTCTGGCTGACCTGCGCCTGGTCGGCATACTGCTGGTCGAGGCTGGCCAGTTGCTGACGGAACTCCTGAGCCAGCTGGTCGACCGGCTTTTCCAGGTCCTGGGCGTTGTCGTAGATCGCCGAACCGCCGTCGAGGCTGGCCGATTCGCGCACGTACTCGGCGGCGATGCGCTGCATGAGGATGGCCTGATCCTGCAGCGGGTTGCCCTTGACGCCCTTGCTCGCCAGCTGTTCTTCCAGGCGCTGATAGCCTTCGCGCAGGGCATGCTGGCTGGCCGACAGGTCGTTGACCGTGTGCAGATCGACATAGCCCTGTTCGAGCAGTTCGTCGGTGACGACGATGGCGGCAAACTTGCGCCCCTCGTCCTGTACCGCCTTGATTTCAGTCTCCAGCCCCAGGCCACTGGCCTGCTCGTCGAGCTGCTCCAGCTGGGTGAGGAAGCTCGCGCTTTCCGCCTTGAGCTGGCCACCGACGTTTTCCGCGCCTTCCTGAATGCTGTGCAGATGGAACAGCGTCTGCAAGCGATAGCTGGCCAGCTGCTGCTGCTCCAGGCTGGCCAGCAGGGCCGCCGAATCGCCCTGCGCCACGGCCTGACCGGCCAGCAACAACAAAGCCCCCAACGAACCGCTCCGAATCAAAGATGACATCCTAGTACCCCTTTCGCGTTCACTACCCTGTCGAAACTGGCACAGCCCCCAACCCGCCGACACTAGACGAAGGTTAGGTCGGTGCCGGTGGCAGGCACCCTGCCAGAACTGTCTTTGCGCTGCTCCACGGCCTTTGCGGGCCAAGCCACGACTGTGCCATAGCCCAGGCGCGCCTCGCCAGCCGA
>CALMID010000302.1 GCA_937863915.1 uncultured Pseudomonas sp. | reverse complement strand
ACCAGGCGCTGCGCGATGTGGCCCTGGAGTATGCCTTCCTGCTCAAGGTGCTTGGGCTTATCCAGCAGCCCTGAGCAAAAACGGAAAAACCCGCTGCGATCGCTCGCGGCGGGTTTTCGGGGGCGGCAAATGCCGCCGTATTACATATGGTTCTTCTTGAACTGGGCGATGGTCGCGTCCGGACGACCTTCTTCCTTACCCAGACCGTAGGTCACCGATACGCCTTCCGGGCCGCCACCGATGTCGGTGTAGCGGAAGATCGGCTCACCCAGCTGGATCATGTCCTTCATGTCGCCGTAGCGCTTGAACACATAGATTTTGCCTTCCTGGCGCACTTCACCGTAGAACGGATGGGCAGGCACCAGGGCGACCTTGAGGAACTGGTAAGCGGCGATCTGCTCCAGAGGCTTGCCCTGATCCTCGGCACGCAGGGCGAGAATCACCTCCTGGCCGGCCGGATCCTTCTCTTCCAGTTTGCGCAGGACCGGGGCCTTCTCGGTGCTGAGGAAGTTCTTGAACACCTGGTAGTCATCGAAGACAAACACCTGGGTTTCTGTGCGCACCTGGTACCAGTCTTCGTTGTTCAGCGCCGGGGCCTTGCTGGCCACGGGAACCTGGCTGCTACAGGCACTGACGGCGGCTGCCAGCAGGGCGAAGGAAACTGGTTTGAGAAACGACATGGCAACTCCTGGGAAGGTGATGATTGAGGCCTGCCACCTTGCCGAAGTTCCATGACCACGCAGTGAATTTACCGTGTCAGTTAAATGACAGCCACACCTGCTCGCCGCCTGCCAGTACCGGCGTTAGACTGGCGCCACGACCACTCAGGAGCCCAGCCCCATGGCCCAGCCACCCTCTCCCACCAGCAAGGTTGATCGCCTGCTTGCCGAAGCCCAGCGCGACCGAGAGCAAAGCTACCGGGCCAAGGCCCTGCGCATGTATCCGCACATCTGCGGCCGCTGCGGGCGCGAGTTCAGCGGCAAGCGCCTGAGCGAACTGACCGTGCACCACCGCGACCACAACCACGACAACAACCCCGAAGACGGCTCCAACTGGGAGCTGCTGTGCCTGTACTGCCACGACAACGAGCACCAGCGTCAGGTCGATGCGCACTACCAGACCAGCGACGCCGGCCGCGGCGGTGCCAGCACCGTCAAGCACAAGGCCTTCGCCGACCTGGCCAAACTGCTCGGCAAGAGCGACAGCTGAAATGAACGAGGCCCGGTTTGACCGGGCCTCGTTCATTTCAGTGATGACTAACGCAGCAGCGGCGTATCCAGCACCTTGGACGGCCCGCGCAGGACGCTTTCGGTCACCGCGATGAAGTCCTGAGTGCTGACCTTGTCCATGCGCATCAGGCCACGGGTGACGTTATCCAGCGACAGCTCACCCTTGGTGGTCTCGCGGATTTCCTTGTCCAGTTCCATCAGCAGAATCACCGCCCGTGCGGTGGACTGCCCAGTGGACTGCTCGGTGCGCAGGGTCGTGACCGGCTTGCTCCATTTGCGCAGCTTGTCGCGCACCTTGGCGTAGCGGTCCTCGCTCATGCCGCCGGCGCGGTGCACCAGTTCGATGGCGTAGAACTCGGCCAGCCCCTCGGCGATCCAGTCGCTGCGATCGGTATCGCGAATGCGACTAAACACATGGGTCAGCTCGTGCACCAGGGAACTGGTGCCGTTTTCGCTGACCAGCGGCCGGTCGGCATGCAGGAACAGCGAGTTGCCGGCCGACAGGCCGCCGCGCCACATTGGTTCACCCGCGCCGACCACCAGCAGCTTGCCCGGGTCACGCGGGAACACGTACTGGGCGTGCGGCCAGACGAAACTGAGCATGGTCAGTGCATCCATGCGGCGCATGCCTTCGCCGATGGGCGCGGCCACCGTCACATCGGTATTGCCCAACTGGGCACGACGGGTTCCGATCTTGCCGGCCAGCATCCAGCCGGTGGGACGGTCGAACAGACGCGCCGGGTTATCGATACGGAAACGGTTCTTGCCGATACGCGGCCAGCCGGTTTCCACCGACGGCCAGCCCTTGGGCAGTTCGAACTGCAGGCGCGACACCAGCTGGGTGCCATCGACCTGATCGAGGCGTGCGCTGGGCACCAGATCATCACCACGCAGCAGCGCCCAGTCCGGCGTCATGCGCGCATCGAAACGACCGTCCTCGCGCTCATGGCTGACCTTGACCTTGTAGGTCAGGCTCGATTTGCCACTCTTGGGCTGCCAGACCCCGCTGTGCGGGGCGCTCTGCTGCCATTGGCCGTCGGTCTGAAAGTCGCTGTAGTAACCCTTCTTGCCCAGGTTGAAGGTCAGGCTGCGCACCTCCTCGCCCTCATCCAGGGTAATGCGCACTTCGGCCTGATCGGACTCCGGCAGGAAACGCACGTTGTATTCCAGATCGACGCGATTCTTCGCCAGCAAAGGCGTGGAAAGCAGCAACAGGGCCAGCGGCAAGGCGGAGAGACGACGCTCAAGCATGATGGAAAATCCTTTTGGCAGACCTGCCCGCAGCGGACAGGAAATGGAATGCAGCGTAGCGAATGCCCGCGCCGGGATCAGCCCGCGCGGAAAATCAGGTGTTCTTCCCAGTCCTCTTCGGCCACCGCATGCTCGGCGAGCATCTTGCCGGACTGGGAGATGCCGGCATCGTGCACGGCCTGAGGATCGCCGCTGACCAGATGGTGCCAGGACAGCAGGTCCTTGCCCTCACTGACCAGGCGGTAGGCGCAGGTCGGCGGCAGCCAGCGGAACTCGTCGGCCTGGGCCGGCGTGAGCTGGATGCAGTCCGGCACGAAGTCGCGGCGTTTCTCGTAGTTGGTACAGCGGCAGGTCTTCAGGTCGAGCAGCTTGCAGGCGATGCGCGTGTAATAGACGCTGCCATCGTCCTCGTCTTCGAGCTTCTGCAGGCAGCACAGGCCGCAGCCGTCGCACAGCGACTCCCACTCGGCCTGGTCGAGCTGATCGAGGGTCTTGCGCTTCCAGAAGGGTTCCACTTTGGCGGCCATGGCCTGCTACCTCATCACCACGCCGGCAAGGGGCCGGCTCAAACCTGACAGTTGGAACACGATCACAGCGGATCGTTCATGCGCAGCAGCTCATCGGGCAGGTGCTCGATGTACTCGTCCTCGGGCGGTGGCATCTGCAGGTGATAGCCCTGCTTGTCGAGGTTTTCCAGAACGGTGTGGATGTTCTCGCGGGCCAGCTCACGTTCGGGGCTGAGCACCAGGTCGAAGGCATGCTGCGGCGCACCGAAGGCACTGAGCAGGCCTTCGGGCACGCGCTTGAGCGCGTCGGCCTTGAGCACATAGAGGTACATCTCGCGCTTGCGCGGGCTGCGGTAGATCGAACAGATACGTTTCATGCTTGCTCCAGGGCCGCCAGCAGGTCGGCACCCATCAGTTCACGGCGCCAGCCGCGCAGGGAGTCGGGCAGCTGGTACGGGCCGTTGGGATAGCCACTGCGCAGCAGGGCCTCCAGGTTTTTCTTGCGCAACATCAGCTCGGGCGCCATCTGCAAGCGTTCGGCGGTCTGCTGGCCAATGGCACGCAGGCGCTTGAGCACAGCGCTGGCCTCGATCGGCAGCGGTTCGGCCAGACGCTCCGGGCACTGCTCGGGCGGCGTCGCAGCGGCCTCGCGAATCAGCCTGAGCAGGGTTTCGCCATCCTGGCGCACGGTACGCGGATGCATATCCTCGATACGCGCCAGGGCCACGCTGTTATCCGGCTGATAACGCGCCAGGGGCCACAGCGAGGCCTCACGCAGGATGCGGTTGCGCGGCTGATTGCGCTTGCGCGCCTCGCGCTCGCGCCAGGCGCAGAGTGCCCGCAACACGGCGAGCTGCTGCGGATTGAGCTTCCAGGCCAGCTTGGCGTCCAGATAGGCCAGCTCGGGATCGCTTTCCCGGCGCAGGTTGGCCACCAGCTCGGCACCGTCATCCAGCAGCCAGGCCAGCTTGTCTGCCGGCAGGCGAGGCAGCAGGCGTTGATAGACCTCCACCAGGTACTCGGCATCCTGCGCGGCGTACAGCTCCTGCATGGGGGTCAGCGGGCGTTGCAGCCAGTCGGAGCGGGTCTCGTCCTTGGGCAGTTCGATACCCAGCTCATGCTGGACCAGGCGCGAATAGCCCATGGAGAAACCGATATTCAGGTAGGCCGCGGCCAGCTGGGTATCGAACAGCGGCTGCGGCAGGCTGCCGGTCAGGCGCAGGAAGACTTCCAGATCCTCGCTGCAGGCGTGCACCACCTTCACCACG
>CALMID010000301.1 GCA_937863915.1 uncultured Pseudomonas sp. | reverse complement strand
GGTGCACATCCAGCGCGGCGTAGCTCATGGCGGAGAAGATCGGCGAAAGACTCGCCATCTCGTCGAACACCGCCTCGGCGCTCTCCCACTCAAAGCCTGCGTGGCCCAGGCGGCGGGCCAGCTCGCCGAGTATCTGCCAGTCGCAACGCGCCTGCCCCGGCGGCGGCAGCGCGCGGCGGATTCGCTGCACGCGGCGTTCGCAGTTACTGAAGGTGCCGTCTTTCTCGGCGAAGCTCGCCGCTGGCAGGATCACGTCGGCCAGCTTCGCCGTCTCGGTCAGGTGCATCTCGATCACCACCAGGCAGTCCAGCCGGGCCAGGGCGTTGGCAACCTGATTGCGGTCCGGATCGGTCTGCACCGGGTCCTCGCCCAGGATCATCAGGCAGCCGAACTGGCCGGCCGCTGCGGCCTTGGTCATGCCCAGCGAGGTCAGCCCCGGCGCCTCGGACATGGCGCAGCCCCAGGCGGCGGCGAACTTGGCGCGCACCGCCGCATCCACCACCTTCTGGTAGCCGGGGAACACGTCCGGCAGGCAGCCCATGTCGCAGGCGCCCTGCACGTTATTCTGCCCGCGCAGCGGATTGATGCCGGTGCCGGGCCGGCCGACCTGGCCGCAGACCAGCGCCAGGTTGGACACGGCGATGACGTTATTGGTCCCGCTCTGAAACTGGGTGATGCCCATGCCGTAGGCGATGAAGGCCGCCTTCGACTGGCTGTACAGCCGCGCCAGCTCGATCAGCTGCTCCACCGGCACGCCGGTCTCGCGGCTGGTCTGCTCCGGCGTGATGCCGGCCAGATGCTGGCGCAGCGGCTCGATATCCTCGCAACGCTCGGCGAGGAAGGCCCGGTTCTCCCAGCCATTGCTGAGGATGATCTGCACCAGGCCGTTGAGCAGCGCGATATTGCTGCCCAGGCGCAGCTGCAGGTGCATATCGGCCAGGCGCGCCAGGCGGGTCTTGCGTGGATCGATCACCACCAGCCTGGCGCCACGTGCCTGGGCCCTGAGCATGCGCGCGCCGATCATCGCGTGGTTCTCGGTGACGTCCGCGCCTATCACCAGAATCAGCTCGGCCTCGTCGAGGTCGGCGATGCTGTTGGTCATCGCCCCCGATCCCAGGGTGCGCGACAGCCCCGCCACCGACGGGCTGTGGCAGATGCGCGCGCAGTGATCGATGTTGTGGGTGCCGAGCACGGCACGGGCGAATTTCTGCGCGGCGTAGTTATCCTCGTTGCTCGCCCGGGCGCAGCTGATTACCCCTACCCCTTGAGGGCCATGAATCTCCAGCGCATTGCGCATGGCTTCGGCGACCCGCTCAAGCGCCTCGTCCCAGCTGGCCGGGCGCAACTCGCCATGCTCGCGCACCAGTGGCGTGGTGATGCGCCCGACCGGGTCGACCGCATAGGCATTGGACCAGCCCTTGGCGCACAACTGGCCCTGGCTGACCGGATGCCCGGCCTGCGGCTCGCCCCCGACCACCCGCCCGTTCTCGACGCGCAGCCCCACGCCGCAGCCGACGCCGCAATAGGCACAGATGCTCGGCACTGTGTGCATTCAGACTCCCCGCCAACGCATTGATGTACAGCGCACCGGACGTTAAGCCGATCGCTGCGCCTGACTCAAGACTAGGTTGAAAATGTCGCTAACGTTCCCCCTGCTGCGTCCAGTTCAGCGCCTCCAGCGCGGCGGCCACGTGCACGCGGTTGTCTTCCAGCGGCCGGGGCAGCAGCTCCTGAGCGCGCGCCAGGCGCCGCAGCAGGGTGTTGCGATGAGTATGCAGGCGCTGTGCCGCTTGGCTGGCGTTGCTGCCACAGGCCAGAAACACCAGCAGGCTGCGGCGCAGCTGAACTGGCGCGGTGGCCAGCTGGCCCAGGGTATGGGCGACGAAGCGTTGATTGGCCTTGGGGTCGCGGGTCATCAGGGCGACCAGGCGGATATCGTCGAAGCTGACCACCTGCGCCGGAGACTGCAGCCGGCCCAGCACACGCTGGGTCGTCAGGGCATCCAGATGCGCGCGGCGGAAGCCTTCCACGCCCGGCCCGGCGCTGCCGATGGCCAGGCGCACGCCCGGCACTTTCCTGATCGCCGCCTGCAGCAGCCCCTGATCGATGGGCTCTTGCCCGGGAATCCAGACCCAGAGCGTGGCGGCGTTGGCGATCACGCTCAGCGATTGGCCACTCGCGCTCGAACGGATCAACGCGCTGGCGGCGGTTTCCAGGTCAGCCAGGCGGGTATCGCCCTCCTCGCACCAGATCACCGCCGCGTGGTGCGGCTGCTCCAGCGCATAGCCGAGCTGGCGACTGGCCTGTGCCACCTTGACCTCGCCGCCCTCGACAATCGCGGTGACCAGCTCGCGGCGTTCCACATGGGAATCGCGCTGCTGTGCTTCGCTTTCGCTGCGCAGAAAGGCCGTGAGAATGTCCATGCCGGCGCCGATGTATTCGTCGATCGAGCGCGCCGCCACCGCCAGCAGGCTGCGCAGCTCGTCACGGTCATTTGTCAGCTCGAAGGCGATGCCCATCCACTGCTGCCAGGCGGCGGCCTGAGCGGCGCGCGCGCCATAGAACAGCAGCTCGGTCTTGCCCAGACGCAGCAGTTCGCGCGCCACGTTCAGCTCATCGGACGGCATATAGGGCGGCACCGGCTCGCCGGGGCGCTCGATATTGGCCCGCGCCCAGTGGATCAGACTGAAGCGCGCGGCACGCCGTGAGGCCGACATCAGCACCGGGTCTTCCGCCAGCGACTTCATGCTGTGGTGACTCAGCCCGGCCAGATCGATGGCTTCCAACCATTCGGCCGGGGCATTGAGCACATGCTCGGCACCACGGCGCAGCAACTCGCGCACCCGCGGCGAAGCCGCAGGCCAGGGCCCTGCAGCGGGGGTTGGAAAGCTCAACTGCATGAAAAGACCTCCATCAGCGTTACCGGCACAGGTGCAGATTGCACCAATATCAGCTCAATAGGATGCAGCTTATACCTTGCCTGGCATGACCCTTGTCAAAAACACTCCAGCATCACCTCAGACACGACCAACCCAGGAGGCGTCCTTGACCGTCCAGCAGCAACCGTCCATCGAGCATGTCGATGTGTTGATCATCGGCGCCGGCCTTTCCGGCATCGGCGCCGCCTACTATCTGCAACGCGACCTGCCGGACAAGCGCTATGCCATCCTCGAGGCGCGCGAGGCCAGCGGAGGCACCTGGGACCTGTTCCGCTACCCGGGCATCCGCTCCGATTCGGACCTCTACACCTTCGGCTACGAGTTCAAGCCCTGGCTCAGCAGCCAGGCCATCGCCGACGCCCACCTGATCCTCGACTACCTGCGCGAGACGGCCAGCGAGAACGGCATCGACCGGCATATCCGCTACCAACGTAAGGTCAGCCATGCCGCCTGGTGCAGCGACACCGCGCGCTGGACGGTGGAGATCGAATGCCTGGACAGCGGCGAGCAGCAGCGCATGACCTGCAACTGGCTGTTTTGCGCCGCCGGCTACTACCGCTATGACCAGGGCTTCACGCCCAAACTGGAAGGCATCGAGCAGTTCGGCGGCCAGGTGATCCACCCGCAGCACTGGCCGGAGGACCTGGACTACAGCGGCAAGCGCGTGCTGGTAATCGGCAGCGGCGCCACCGCCGTGACCCTGGT
>CALMID010000300.1 GCA_937863915.1 uncultured Pseudomonas sp. | reverse complement strand
CCTGCTGCAGCGGGACGAATTCAGTGAGCATGAGTCGCTGCGTCAGAGCCTGCACGAGCAATTGCTGCAGGTGCGCGAACGGCTGGAGCGCGAGCTGGGGCGGGCGCGACTGGCGGGAGAGGTGCTGCCGGGGGCGCATTTCAACTGTGCCGAGGAAGTGCCGGCCCTGCTCGATACCTTGCGCATGATTCATTCGCGCGGCCTGCAGCTTGAGTGGCAGGGTGAAGCGGGATTGCGCCTGCCGGTGGACCGCGAGGACACACTCGAGCTGCTTGGCAATCTGCTGGACAATGCCTGCAAATGGGCGGCTGCACGGGTGCAGCTGACGATTCAGGCGCACCCTCAGGCCTATGTTCTGCAGGTCGAGGATGATGGTCCCGGTATCGAGGCGAGCGAACGCGAGCAGGTGCTGCAGCGTGGTTCTCGTCTGGATGAAGAGGTCGCCGGGCACGGCCTGGGCCTGGCTATCGTGCGCGATATCGTCGACAGCTGGGGCGCTCGCCTGACCCTGACGCAAAGCCCTCTGGGCGGTCTATGCGTCAGGATAGAGCTGCCGCGCAAGGCGGCTTGAAGGCGACATGCCCTAGGCAAAAAGCCTTACATGCCGTTGGCAAAGTCCGGGTTGGCGAAACTGATGTTGGCTCGCACTGGCGCTAGGGCGACGCTGTACTGGCAGAGAATATCCAGCGCATAGTCGATGCGTGCGCGGATGCGCTGATCGCTGTCGTCCAGCGCCGTGCCGGCATTGAGCACCTGCTCGACCTGACGGATGATCAGGTGTTCGGGCAGGTAGCACAGTCGGCAATTCTTGTAGCCAGAGGCACGCAGCTCGCTGATCGGGTAAGCCCCGCCGATGCCGGAGGACACCCCCACCAGCAGTGCCGGCTTGTGCGCCAGTTCGGCCTTGCTGGCGTAGAGGAAGAAGTTCTTCACCGCCGGGCAGGCCATGCCGTGCCATTCCGGGGCAATCACCACCAGCGCATCGGCCTCGGCCAGCTTCGCCTGCATGGCCGGCCAGTGTTCGGCGGGGCCGGCTGGCCAGAGTGGCAGGGGAGTGACGGCCAGGTCCAGCACGCAGGCTTGTTCGCCACGCTGCTGCAGTTGCTGCTTCAGATACGTGGCGACTTTGCCGGATTGGCTGTCGGGGCGGCTGGAGCCGCTGAGAATGGCGATCTTGAGCATGCTCGGGTTTCCTGAAAGTGGAGCGTCAGGCTAGCGAGCCTGGCGCCCGGCTGACAAGGAGCCAGGCGCCAGCGTGGTGGGCAAATCAGGTCAGTCAGACGCGGAACTGATCCATCAGCGCCTGCTGCTGGTTGGCCAGCTGGTTGAGGCTCTGACTGATCTGTGCCGACTCGTCGGCCTGCAGGGTGATGGCTTCTGTGACATCCCGGATCGAGGAGATGTTGCGGTTGATTTCGTCCGCCACCGAACTTTGCTCCTCGGCAGCGCTGGCGATCTGCAGGTTCATGTCGGTGATTACGCTGACCGACTCGCCAATCCGGCGCAGGGCGGCCACGGCCAGTTCAACCTGTTGCACGCTGCCTTCGGCCTGGCGATTGCTGCTGTGCATCGAGCTGACGACTTCGCGGGTGCCGCTTTGCAGGCCTTCGATGACCTGGCGGATTTCCTCTACCGAATCCTGCGTCCGTTTGGCCAGGTTGCGCACTTCGTCGGCGACCACGGCGAAACCGCGCCCGGCCTCGCCGGCACGGGCGGCCTCGATGGCGGCGTTCAGCGCCAGCAGGTTGGTCTGCTCGGCAATCGAGCGGATCACTTCCAGCACCGAGCCGATCTGTTCGCTGCTGCTGGCCAGGCCTTCGACCTCCTGCATGGCGGCAGTCAATTCGGCCGAGAGTTGTTCGATGCTGGAGGTGGTGGCGCCGATTACCCCAAGGCCTTCCTGACAGGCTTGATCGGCGCCGCGAGCGGCTCCGGCGGCCTGAGCAGCGCTGCGGGCCACATCCTGCGCGGTGGCGCTCATCTCGTGGAAGGCGGTAGCCACCTGGTCGACCTCGCGGAACTGTTGCTGCATGCCGGCACTGGTCTGCTGGGCAATGCCGGCGGAGCGGTCAGCGGTTTGCCGGGCGTCGATCACGGTATTTTTGACCTGCGCGACGATGGGCTGCAGCTTGTCGAGGAAACGGTTGAACCAGCCTGCCAGTTCGCCCAATTCATCGGCTTTGGCGTAGCTCAGGCGCTTGGTCAGGTCGCCTTCACCGCTGGCGATGTCCTTGAGCATGCTGGCCACGGCGAGAATCGGCTTGGTGACGCCGAGGGCGGTCAGCCAGATCAGCAGCAGACCGAGCAGGCCGCCGACCAGTCCCAGCACCAGCGCCACGGTAGTATTGCGCTGGCTCATCTCATCCATTTGGCCTTCCAGAGCAATGGCCGGGGCCAGCAGGACTTTTTCCGGAACTTCGACCAGCACGGCCCACGGCTTGCTGTCGGGGATCGGCTGCAGGGGTTCGAGCACCTGCATGATGTCCTCATGGTGCAGCAGTTGCGGCTGGTTCTGTCCGATCAGGCGTACGATCTCACCGGCCTGGTCGGTAAAGGCCTTGTCCAGCTTGCCGCCAAGCAGCTTGCTGTCCCGGCTGTGGCCGGCCAGGAGCCCGGCTGGGCTGATGATGCTGACGTGACCCTGCCCCTCGAACAGCGCCTTGTGGGCGTTATCGCTGATGCTCTGCAGGCTTGCCAGGCTGATATCCACACCGAGTACGCCGATCACCTTGCCGTTGACCTCCAGCGGGAAGGCAATACTGGTCATCAGGGTTTTCACCCCGTTGGTGTCATCGACATAGGGCTCCAGCAGGCAGTGCGTGCGGGTCTGCAGCGGGCAGCTGTACCAGGCGTTGTAGGGCGCGCCGCTGATGCCTGGCGTGGTGTTGTTGAGTGACTCTTCCTTCATCGCGGAGATGGATATTTCACCTTGGGCGTTTTGAGCCCAGTAAAGGGAGAAGCGGCCCTTGTCGTTGCTGCCGATGGCTTCCTGGTCGACGAACAGTTCGTCCTTCCCATCCAGGGCGTTGGGTTCGAAGGCGACGTAGCTCCCCAGCAGGCTGCGGTTGGGTTGCAGGGCGCTCTTGACCGGGCGGGTCAGGT
>CALMID010000299.1 GCA_937863915.1 uncultured Pseudomonas sp. | reverse complement strand
CCTGAAGGTCCGAACATCGGTCTGATCAACTCCCTGGCAACCTATGCCCGCACCAACCAGTACGGCTTCCTGGAAAGCCCGTACCGCGTGGTCAAGGCTGGCCTGGTCACCGATGAGATCGTTTTCCTGTCCGCCATCGAAGAAGCCGATCACGTGATCGCCCAGGCTTCGGCGACCATGAACGACAAGGGCATGCTGGTCGATGAGCTGGTAGCAGTTCGTCACCTGAACGAATTCACCGTCAAGGCGCCGGAAGACGTCACCCTGATGGACGTGTCGCCGAAGCAGGTTGTTTCTGTTGCGGCCTCGCTGATTCCGTTCCTCGAACACGACGACGCCAACCGTGCACTCATGGGTTCCAACATGCAGCGTCAGGCTGTACCGACTCTGCGCGCCGACAAGCCGCTGGTAGGTACCGGCATGGAGCGCAACGTTGCCCGTGACTCCGGTGTCTGCGTCGTGGCTCGCCGTGGCGGCGTAATCGACTCGGTCGATGCCAGCCGCATCGTGGTTCGTGTGGCCAACGACGAAGTTGAAACCGGTGAAGCCGGTGTCGACATCTACAACCTGACCAAATACACCCGTTCCAACCAGAACACCTGCATCAACCAGCGTCCGCTGGTGCAGAAGGGTGACGTAGTTGCGCGTGGCGACATCATGGCCGACGGCCCGTCCACCGACATGGGTGAACTGGCGCTGGGTCAGAACATGCGCGTCGCGTTCATGCCGTGGAACGGCTTCAACTTCGAAGACTCCATCTGTCTGTCGGAGCGCGTGGTTCAGGAAGATCGCTTCACCACGATCCACATTCAGGAACTGACCTGTGTGGCCCGTGACACCAAGCTTGGCCCAGAAGAAATCACCGCGGACATCCCGAACGTGGGTGAGGCTGCGCTGAACAAACTGGACGAAGCCGGTATCGTTTACGTCGGTGCCGAAGTCATGGCCGGCGACATCCTGGTCGGTAAGGTCACCCCGAAGGGCGAGACCCAGCTGACGCCGGAAGAGAAGCTGCTGCGTGCCATCTTCGGTGAGAAGGCGTCCGACGTGAAGGACACCTCCCTGCGCGTGCCGACCGGCACCAAAGGTACTGTCATTGACGTGCAGGTCTTCACCCGTGATGGCGTTGAGCGCGATTCTCGTGCCCTGTCGATCGAGAAGATGCAGCTCGACGAGATCCGCAAGGACCTGAACGAAGAGTTCCGCATCGTCGAAGGCGCAACCTTCGAGCGTCTGCGTTTCGCTCTGGTGGGTGCCAAGGCTGAGGGCGGTGCTGGCCTGAAGAAAGGCGCCGTGATCACCGACGAGTACCTCGACGGTCTGGAGCACAGCCAGTGGTTCAAGCTGCGCATGGCCGAAGACGCGCTGAACGAGCAGCTGGAGAAGGCCCAGGCCTACATCTCCGATCGCCGTCAGCTGCTCGACGACAAGTTCGAAGACAAGAAGCGCAAGCTGCAGCAGGGTGATGACCTGGCGCCGGGCGTGCTGAAGATCGTCAAGGTTTACCTGGCGATCAAGCGCCGCATTCAGCCGGGCGACAAGATGGCCGGCCGCCACGGTAACAAGGGTGTGGTCTCGGTGATCATGCCGGTCGAAGACATGCCGTACGACGAAGCCGGTACCCCGGTCGACATCGTGCTGAACCCGCTGGGCGTACCGTCGCGTATGAACGTCGGTCAGATCCTCGAAACCCACCTGGGCCTCGCGGCCAAGGGTCTGGGCGAGAAGATCAACCGCATGTTGGAAGAACAGCGCAAGCTCGCCGAGCTGCGCAAGTTCCTCAACGAGATCTACAACGAGATCGGTGGCCGTGCCGAGAGCATCGATTCGCTCTCCGACAAGGAAGTGCTGGAGCTGGCGAACAACCTGCGCAAGGGTGTGCCGATGGCCACTCCGGTGTTCGACGGTGCCAAGGAAACCGAGATCAAGGCCATGCTCAAACTGGCAGACATGCCAGAGAGCGGTCAGATGCAGCTGTTCGACGGCCGTACCGGCAACGCTTTCGAGCGTCGCACCACAGTCGGCTACATGTACATGCTGAAGCTGAACCACCTGGTCGATGACAAGATGCACGCACGTTCCACCGGCTCTTACAGCCTGGTTACCCAGCAGCCGCTGGGTGGTAAGGCGCAGTTCGGTGGCCAGCGTTTCGGGGAGATGGAGGTCTGGGCACTGGAAGCCTATGGCGCCGCCTATACCCTGCAGGAAATGCTGACCGTGAAGTCGGACGACGTGAACGGCCGTACCAAGATGTACAAGAACATCGTGGACGGCGATCACCGTATGGAAGCCGGCATGCCGGAATCCTTCAACGTGCTGATCAAAGAAATCCGTTCGCTCGGTATCGACATCGAACTGGAAACCGAATAACACGTGACGCCCCACGCTGCGCCCGGTCAAGGCCGGTCGCAGCGGGTCCGTGAGGAGGAAAGGCCTTGAAAGACTTGCTGAATCTGCTGAAAAACCAGGGTCAAATCGAAGAGTTCGATGCCATCCGTATTGGTCTGGCCTCGCCCGAGATGATCCGTTCCTGGTCCTTCGGTGAAGTAAAAAAACCGGAAACCATCAACTACCGTACCTTCAAGCCCGAGCGCGATGGTCTGTTCTGCGCCAAGATCTTTGGCCCGGTAAAGGACTACGAATGCCTGTGCGGTAAGTACAAGCGCCTCAAACACCGCGGCGTGATCTGTGAGAAGTGCGGCGTTGAAGTCGCTCTGGCCAAAGTGCGTCGTGAGCGCATGGGCCACATCGAGCTGGCTTCTCCGGTTGCCCACATCTGGTTCCTGAAGTCGCTGCCGTCCCGTATCGGCCTGCTGCTGGACATGACCCTGCGTGATATCGAACGCGTGCTCTATTTCGAGAGCTACGTGGTGATCGATCCGGGCATGACCACCCTCGAAAAGAACCAGCTGCTGAACGATGAGCAGTACTTCGAAGCCCTGGAAGAGTTCGGTGACGACTTTGATGCGCGCATGGGCGCCGAAGCTGTTTACGAGCTGCTGGGTGCTATCGATCTGGAGCACGAGATCGGCCGACTGCGCGAAGAAATTCCGCAAACCAACTCGGAAACCAAGATCAAGAAGCTGTCCAAGCGCCTGAAGCTGATGGAAGCCTTCCAGGGCTCCGGCAACCGTCCTGAGTGGATGGTTCTGACCGTTCTGCCGGTGCTGCCGCCGGACCTGCGTCCGCTGGTTCCGCTGGATGGTGGCCGCTTCGCGACTTCCGATCTGAACGATCTGTATCGCCGCGTCATCAACCGTAACAACCGTCTGAAGCGCCTGCTGGATCTGTCCGCTCCGGACATCATCGTGCGCAACGAAAAGCGCATGCTGCAGGAAGCGGTTGACGCCCTGCTCGACAACGGCCGTCGCGGTCGCGCCATCACCGGTTCGAACAAGCGTCCGCTGAAGTCTCTGGCCGACATGATCAAAGGTAAGCAAGGTCGCTTCCGTCAGAACCTGCTCGGTAAGCGCGTGGACTACTCCGGTCGTTCCGTTATTACCGTAGGTCCGACCCTGCGTCTGCATCAGTGCGGTCTGCCCAAGAAGATGGCGCTGGAACTGTTCAAGCCGTTTATCTATGGCAAGTTGGAAGCTC
>CALMID010000298.1 GCA_937863915.1 uncultured Pseudomonas sp. | reverse complement strand
CCTGGGCATCGCCCTGTTCATGGCTTTCCTGGGCCTGCATATCGGTTGCAGCCTGCCGGGCAATGCGCTGGTGATGGACCTGGCAACCGCCCTGGGACTGGACCTGGCGCCCTGGCAGGGACTGGCGGCTCAGGGCGCGAGCCTGTTCGGCGCCCTGGCGCTGCCGGCCGGGCTGATCGGTCTGTACTACATGAACCGCTGCTACCGCATCAAGGCGCGGCCGTTCTGGAACCACTGGCAGGTGGGCACGGCCTTCTTCGGCAACATGCTCTCGCTGGGGGCGCTGGTGTGCGGCCTGCTGCTGCTGCCGACGCTGCTGCTGACCGGTGCCGACTGGAGCGGGGCGCTGCTGGCACTGGGCGGCGCGCTGCTGCTGGGCCTGGGCGCCGAGGGCCTCGGCCACCTGGCCCATGCCCGCGCGATGGGCGCGGCCGAGCACGAGGGCGGGGCGTCCTACTACGTGCAGGGCACCACCTTCGGCAAGACCTTCATCCTGCGCAACGCGCTGATCGGCGCCAACCTGCTGCTAGTCTCCGGCCTGCTGGCCGCGCAGGTCGCGGGCCTTGCCAGCGCCTGGCTGCTGGCCGGCTGGGCGCTGGCCGGCCTGGTGCTGCTGGTCTGCTGCCTGATCAGCCGCGCGCTGTTCTACGTGCTGGTGATCCCCACCACCATGCCCGGCGCCTTCTTCTGGAAGAACAAGGGCTTCGAGCAGCACGCCCGCGACATCGGCCTGGCGCACATGCCGCAGGTCGGCGTGGTACCGCTGACCCACTGAGACTCGCTGCAGGACTTTGTATGCAACTGGAAGAACTGCCCGGCGCGCGCTGCGTGATCGGCCTGCGCTACTTCGACGAGCAGGGGCAATTGCTGCACCAGAGCCAGCTGTGCGGCACAGTGGAGTCTGCCGATGCCGAGCAGGGCATCCGCGTTCTGCTGCAGGGCGCGGCCGACGGCGAGGCGGCGCACTTCAGCCTGCCGCCCGCGCTGCAGGCCTGGTTCCGCGCGCCGCCCGGGCACTACCGGGACCAGGAGGGGCGTGTGGATATGCGCGATCCGGATTACCTGGTCAGCTGGGACATCGAACGCACCCGCGGCAACGCCGGGGAAGGCCAGCACCAGTGGTGGCGCTGGAAGGCGGTGAGCGTGGCGCCCAGCGTTGGTGCAGGTGGCAGGAGGGGTTAGTCCTGCTTTTGCAGGATGAGTTCGACGCGGCGATTTTTCGCTCTGCTGGCAGCGCTGCCGTTGTCGGCCACGGGGCGGGTATCGGCGTAGCCCGTAGCCGTCAAACGGCTGCTGGGGATGCCATTGGCCTCCAGGTAGCGCACGACACTGCCGGCGCGGGCGCCGGAGAGTTCCCAGTTCGAGGGGAAGCGTGAGCTGCGAATCGGCCGGTTGTCGGTGTGTCCGGCGACGGTAATCTGATGCTGACTTGAGCGCAGTACCGGCAGCAACTGCTGGAGTACCTGCAGTCCATCAATGCTGAGATCAGCCTGTGCCTCGGCAAAGATGATCTCGCTGCTGATGCGAAAACTGACGGTCTTCTCATTGATGATGACTTCAATGTCATCACCGAGTCCGCTGGTGTCCAGCGACGTTTCGGGTGCTGGTTTCTCCGCCGGCGGTTCGCTGTCAGCCACGATATTGCTGGCAGCCACTGGCTCTGACACAAGGGGCTCTGTCGTGCTTGCCTGTTGGTTCCTGCCGGCAAAGCTGAGCATGACCACGAGCATGACCAGCATCAGGGTCATCATATCGAGATACACGGTCATCCAGCCTTCTTCCTCAACCTCTTCGGCGGGCTCAATGGCAGTGTTGCGCCGCTGCAGGTTGTGAACACGCACGGAGCCTGCCTTTTGCTCACGGGCCAGACGCAGTTGCAGCCTCTGCAATTCGTGCTGCAGCTGCTTATTGGTTGTCGCTGAATGTTCTTCCGGTGGCTGGGGCATGTCAGTTGCCCTTGTGCACGGCGTCTGCGGTTTTCCCCTGGCGTCCGTCATTGATCTCGTCGTGGTACTGGGCCATGAACGATTTGAGGGTTTCGCGCATCAGTGCAGGGCTGCGCTTGTGACACATCATCGAAATGCCTTGCATCACCATGCCCATGAGCGCGACGCGTTCTTCTGTGCGGCGCTCAAGCTTCACGGCGATGGGCTTGAAGATGAGGTTGGCCAGCAAAACACCGTAAAAGGTGGTCATCAGTGCGATGGCCATTTGTCGGCCGATCGAGGTGATGTCTCCGTCGCCGAGTAGGAACATCAGATTGACCAGGCCGACCAGTGTGCCGACCATGCCGAAGGCCGGGGCATAGCTGGCCATGACACGGAAGAGCTGGGCTTCGGCGCGCTCACGGGCTCGCAGCCGATTGATGCGCCATTGCAGCAAGTCGAGGATGTCTTCCTCAGGGGTGAGGTCCACGACCAGTTGCAGTCCGGTTTTCAGGAACGGATTGGCGACTGCGTCCATTTCCCGTTCAACGGCGGGCAGATTCCCCGACATCCACAGACGCGAGATGCTGACAAGTTCTTCGATGTCTTTGCTGGCATACAGGCGTTCGTTGCGCAGCACCGTACCGATCAGACCGAAGATGCGCAGCACTTCGCGCAGCGG
>CALMID010000297.1 GCA_937863915.1 uncultured Pseudomonas sp. | reverse complement strand
TCCGGCGCCAGCGGCTGACCGGCCACCAGGGTGATGCGCGACCACAGACGCTTGAAGAAGCCCTTGCTCGGATCGCGACTGAAGAAGCTCCCCCACAACCCCTGCAGCGCCATGGGGATCACCGGCACCGGGTTCTCCTCGACGATCCGCTCGACGCCCGCCTTGAACTCATTGAGTTCGCCGTCACTGGTCAGCTTGCCCTCGGGGAAGATGCACACCACCTCGCCATTGCGCAGATACTCGGCGATCTTCTTGAATGCCGCGTCATAGATCAGCAGATCCTCGCTGCGTCCGGCAATCGGCACGGTGCCGGCGGTACGGAAGATGAAGTTGAGCACCGGCAGGTTGTAGATCTTGTAGTACATGACAAAGCGCACTGGCCGGCGGATGGCCCCGCCGATCAGCAGCGCATCGACGAAGGAGACGTGGTTGCACACCAGCACCGCCGGCCCCTCCTCCGGGATCACTTCCAGGCCCTTGTGCTCGACGCGGTACATCGAGTGGCCCAGCAGCCAGACCAGAAAACGCATGCTGAACTCGGGGACGATCTTGAAGATGTAGCTGTTGACCGCCACGTTCATCAGCGACACGGCCAGGAACAGTTCGGGAATCGACAGGCCTGCCACGCTGAGGAAGAGGATCGAGACAATCGCCGAGATCACCATGAACAGCGCGTTGAGGATGTTGTTGGCGGCAATCACCCGCGCCCGCTCATTTTCAGCCGTGCGCGCCTGGATCAGCGCATACAGCGGCACGATGTAGAAGCCGCCGAACAGACCGATACCGGCAATGCAGACCAGCACCGCCCAGCTGCCGGGTATGGCCAGCAGCGCCAGCCAGTCATAGGGTGCGCTACCCGGCGCCACCGCATCGGAGAAGGCCCACAAGAGGATGCCGAACACCGTCAGCCCCAGCGAGCCGAAAGGCACCAGGCCGATCTCCACCTTGCCGCCGGAAAGACGCTCGCAAAGCATCGAGCCCACACCGATACCCAGCGAGAACAGCGTCAGGATCAGGGTCACCACGCTCTCGTCGCCGTGCAGCAGCTCCTTGGCGTAGGCCGGGATCTGCGTCAGGTACACCGCGCCGAGGAACCAGAACCAGGAGTTGCCGATCAGCGAGCGCGACACCGAAGGCGTCTGCGAAAGGCCCAGGCGCATGATCTGCCAGGACTGGCGGGCAATATTCCAGTCCAGTTTCAGCTCCGGCAGCGAGGCATGGGAAAAGGGAATCGCGCGTGCCGAGACATACCCCAGAACCGCGACCAGCACCACAGAGGCGGCGACGATAGACGCGTAGTGCTCACTGCCCATCATGATTCCCGCACCGATGGTGCCGGCCAGGATGGCCAGAAAGGTGCCGGTTTCAACCAGCGCGTTGCCGCCCAGCAACTCTTCCTCTTTCAGTGCCTGCGGGAGGATCGAGTACTTGACCGGGCCAAACAGCGCAGACTGAGTGCCCATCAGGAACAGCACGCCGAGCATCAGAGGCAGATTGCCCAGCAGCACACCGGCCGCGCCGGCCATCATGATCGGAATCTCGGCGAACTTGATCCAGCGCATCAGCGCATCCTTGGCGAACTTCTCACCAAACTGCCCGCCAAGGGCAGAAAACAGAAAGAACGGCAGGATGAACAGCAGCGCACAAAGATTGACCAGCAGGTCCTTGTCCTCGGCGCTAGCGAGCTTGAACAGAATCGCGAGGATCAACGACTGTTTGAAGATGTTGTCGTTGAACGCGCCGAGCAGCTGAGTAATGAAAAACGGCAGAAAACGCCGTTTACCCAGCAAGGCGAATTGCGAGTGGTTGGACATGTTCCCTTATCCCCTGTGTGACGAAACGCCATCCTGCATTGGATAGCATCCGACCCGGCAAAAGCCACAGGGGATAACGCAAAATTGCGCGTCTGCGCACTCAAACAGGCAACTGCCCCAGCTGCCAGCGCAGGATGAAGAACAGCAGCAGGCCACCGCCGATGGTCGCCAGGAGATGGCGCGTCAGCCCGGCAATGGCAATGGTGGCGAGCCCGGCCAGCAAATAGGCATTGTCCCAACGCAGCGCCAGCGCCCCTTCCTGATAGAACATCCCCGGCACCACGATTGCAGTCAGCACCGCCGTCGGCACGTAATGCAGAGCCTGGCGTACCACCGCCGGAAACTGCAGATGCGGAAAGGCGAACAGGCTGTAACGGGTGGCGAAGGTGATCGCCAGCATGCCAATAATCAGCAGCCAGTGGTTCATGGCATCACCTCCACAGGCTCGCCGCCAAGCCGTTCCAGACAGACGCCAACGACGATGCCGCTGGCGGCCGCCGCCAGCAGTCCCAGTTGATAGGGCAAGTCATGACAGACCAGCGCCACCGCTCCGGCGACCAGCGCTGCGGCCACCTGCGGCCGGCTCCTCAGCATCGGCACGACAATGCCGATGAAGGTCGCCAGCATGGCGAAATCCAGTCCCCAGCGGGCAATGTCCGGCACGCTCTGGCCAAACCACAGGCCGATCAGCGTGCACAGCTGCCAGTTGCCGTACATGGCCAGCGCCGCACCGAGGAAATACCAGTGCTTGTGCGGCGAGGCATCCAGCTCGGCATAACGGTGCTGGACCACGGCAAAGGCCTCGTCGGTCAGCCAGAAGGCCAGCGGCATGCGCCAGCGCACCGGCAGGTGACGTACGAACGGCTGCAGACTGGCGCTGTACAGCGCATGGCGGAGGTTGACCACCAGCGTGGTCAGCAGCAACACCGCCAGGCTGGCGCCGCCGCTGAGCAGGCTCAGAGCAATGAACTGCGCCGACCCGGCAAAAACCAGCAGCGACATCCCCACCGTCTGCCAGGGCGTCAGCCCGGCACTGACCGCCAGGCTTCCGAAAATGATGCCGAACGGAATGGCCCCGACCAGCATCGGCAGCATGTCGCGCATGCCCTGCAGGAACTCTTGATGGGGAGACAGATGCTGCTCGGCCGGCGCCGCGAGAGACATGATAATCGTCCGTTCGGTCAGAAAATCGGCCTGCCACGCTAGCAGCCTGCCGCGCACCACTCAAGGGCACTCTAGACCTTGGTCGATGTGCGCTGGCACAACACCGCCGTCACGACAAAACTGCGGTAAGGTGTGGAGCACTTTCATTCCCTCGCGCCGGGAGCCTGCATGTCGCTGTCCAGCGGACTGATCGCCGCCGTTGCCCTGGTCTACATGGCCATCCTGTTCGCCATCGCCTTCTGGGGCGACCGGCGCAAGACGCCACTGTCGCCGCGCCTGCGCGCCTGGGTGTTTTCCCTGTCACTGGCGGTGTATTGCACCAGCTGGACCTTCTTCGGCGCCGTCGGCCAGGCGGCCAACCAGCTGTGGTCATTCCTGCCGATCTACCTGGGGCCGGTGCTGCTGATGCTGTTCGCCCCCTGGGTGCTGCAGAAAATGGTGGCCATCAGCAAGCAGGAAAACATCACCTCGATCGCCGACTTCATCGCCGCGCGCTATGGCAAGTCGCAGCCGCTGGCGGTGGTGGTGGCGCTGATCTGCCTGGTCGGCGTGCTGCCCTATATCGCCCTGCAACTCAAAGCCATCGTCCTCGGCGTCAACCTGCTCTCCGGCGCAGGCGCCGAGTCAGCCGGCGCTCGCGCTCAGGACACGGCGCTGATCGTCAGCCTGGTGCTGGCCCTGTTCACCATCCTGTTCGGCACCCGCAGCCTGGACGTGACCGAGCACCACCGCGGCATGGTGCTGGCGGTGGCCTTCGAATCGCTGATCAAGCTGCTGGCCTTCCTCGCGGTCGGCGCCTTCGTCACCTGGGGCCTGTTCAATGGCCCGGGCGATCTGTTCGATCAGGCCCTGGCCGCACCGCAGCTGCAGGCCTTCTGGCAGACCGACCAGCAATGGCCGGCCCTGCTGGTTCAGGTAGGCGTAGCCATGACCGCGCTGATGTGCCTGCCGCGCCAGTTCCACGTCACCGTGGTGGAGAACACAGACAGCGCGGATCTGCGCCTGGCGCGCTGGGTGTTTCCGGCCTACCTGATTCTCGCCGCGCTGTTCGTGGTGCCGATTGCCCTGGCCGGCATGCTGCACCTGCCCGGCGGGGTGATGCCGGACTCCTTCGTGATCAATCTGCCACTGGCCGAAGCCCATCCGGGCCTGGCCCTGCTGGCCTTCATCGGCGGCGCTTCGGCCGCGACCGGCATGGTCATCGTCGAAGCGGTCGCCCTGTCGACCATGGTCAGCAACGACATGGTCCTGCCAGCCCTGCTGCGCCGCAAGCAGCATGCCGAGCGGCCGTTCGAGCTGTTCCGCCACTGGCTGCTGTCGGTGCGCCGGGTCACCATCCTGGTCATCCTGCTGCTGGCCTATGTGATCTACCGCCTGCTTGGCTCCAGCGCCAGCCTGGCCACCATTGGCCAGATCGCCTTCGCCGCCATCGCCCAGCTTGGTCCGGCCATGATCGGCGCGCTGTACTGGAAACAGGCCAACCGGCGCGGCGTGTTTGCCGGCCTGGCCGCCGGCGCTTTCTTCTGGGCCTACTGCCTGGTCCTGCCGGTGCTGGCCAAGGGCATGGGCTGGTCACTGGCCGGCTGGCCGCTGCTGGCCTGGCTGCAGAACAACCCATGGCAGTTGCCGGTGGACCCGCTGACCCAGGGCGTGGTGCTGTCGCTGATCAGCAACTTCACCCTGTTCATCAGCATTTCCCTGCTGTCACGCACCCGGGTGTCGGAGCACTGGCAGGCCAGCCGCTTTATCGGCCAGGAGGTCGGCTCGCCCAGCCGCAGCCGCTCGCTGCTCGCCGTGCAGCTGCAGGACCTCTTGATGCTGGCGGCGCGTTTCGTCGGCGAGGACCGCGCGCGGCAGAGTTTCAGCCGCTTCGCCTTCAAGCAGGGCAAGAGCTTCAACCCCGCGCAGAACGCCAACGCCGAGTGGATCATCCACACCGAGCGCCTGCTGGCCAGCGTGCTGGGGGCCTCCTCGGCACGGGCGGTGGTCAAGGCGGCCATCGAAGGCCGCGAGATGCAGGTCGAGGACGTGGTGCGCATCGCCGACGAGGCGAGCGAGGTGCTGCAGTTCAACCGCGCCCTGCTGCAGGGCGCCATCGAGAACATCAGCCAGGGCCTCAGCGTGGTCGACCAGTCGCTGCAGCTGGTGGCCTGGAACCACCGCTACATCGAACTGTTCGACTATCCCGACGGCCTGATCCAGGTCGGCCGGCCGATTGGCGACATCATCCGTTTCAACGCCGAGCGCGGCCTGCTCGGTCCCGGCGACCCCGACCTGCACGTACGCAAGCGTCTGGCCTGGATGCGCCAGGGCACGCCGCACAAATCCGAACGGCTGTTCCCCAATGGACGGGTGATCGAGCTGATCGGCAACCCGATGCCGGGCGGCGGTTTCGTCATGAGCTTTACCGACATCACGGCCTTCCGCGATGCCGAACGCGCCCTCAAGGAGGCCAACGAAGGGCTGGAGCAGCGCGTGGCCGAACGCACCGGCGAGCTGTCCCTGCTCAACCAGGCGCTCGGCGAAGCCAAGGCCCACGCCGAGAGCGCCAACCAGTCGAAAACCCGCTTCCTCGCCGCCGTCAGCCATGACCTGATGCAGCCGTTGAATGCCGCACGGCTGTTCTCCGCCGCCCTCAGCCACCAGAACAACCTGCCCCGCGATGCCAGCGAGCTGGTGCAGCACCTGGACAGTTCGCTGCGCTCGGCCGAGGACCTGATCACCGACCTGCTGGACATCTCGCGCCTGGAAAGCGGCCGGGTCACGCCGAGCCTGGCGCACTTCCCCCTGAGCCAGCTGCTGGACACCCTCAAGGTCGAGTTCCAGGCCCTGGCCGTGGAGCAGCACATGAGCTTTCGCGTGCGCGGCAGCCGCCTGTGGCTGGACAGCGACCAGAAACTGCTGCGCCGGGTGCTGCAGAACTTCCTCACCAACGCCTTCCGCTATGCCAGCGGCCGCGTGCTGCTGGGCGTGCGCCGCGAGGGACAGCGTCTGCGCCTGGAAGTCTGGGATCGCGGCCCGGGCATCCCCGAGGACAAGCGCCAGTTCATCTTCGAGGAATTCAAGCGCCTGGACAGCCACCAGACCCGCGCTGAAAAAGGCCTGGGCCTGGGCCTGGCGATTGCCGATGGCCTGTGCCGGGTACTCGGCCATGAACTGCAGGTGCGCTCCTGGCCGGGCAAGGGCAGCGTCTTCAGCGTCAGCGTACCCTGCCTGCCGGAGCCTCGCCTGGAGCCGGCACAAGCCGCCGTGCCGGTCAGCCCCGGCCACGACATGGGCGGCGTGCAGGTGCTCTGCGTGGACAACGAGGACAGCATCCTTACCGGCATGCACAGCCTGCTGTCACGCTGGGGCTGCCAGGTGTGGACGGCGCGCAACCGCCTGGAGTGCGAGCACCTGCTCGACGAGGACGTCCGCCCGCGCCTGGCGCTGGTCGACTACCACCTCGACGAAGGCGAAACCGGCACCGAGCTGATGGCCTGGCTGCGCACCCGCCTGGGCGAACCAGTGCCCGGAGTGGTGATCAGCGCCGACGGCCGGCCGGAGCTGATCGATGCGGTGCATGCCGCCGGGCTCGACTACCTAGCCAAGCCGGTCAAGCCCGCCGCCCTGCGCGCCCTGCTGAGCCGGCATCTGCCGATCAACTGATCGAACCCATCGATTCAATTCGTGCAATTTTTGCGCTTTTAAATCGACCAAACCGGATAGATGATCGCTCCCAACGAGGCCCCTGCCGGGGCCGTGGAGAGATGACCATGATCGAAGTCCGCCCCTTTGCCAGCCTTGGCCATGCCGATCACGGCTGGCTGAATGCCCGGCACCACTTTTCCTTCGCCGACTACCACGACCCGGCACGGGTGCACTGGGGGCACCTGCGCGTGTGGAACGATGATGAAATTGCCGCCGGCACGGGCTTCCCGCCGCACCCGCACAGCGACATGGAAATCATCACCTATGTGCGCGAAGGCGCCATCACGCACCAGGACCACCTGGGCAACCAGGGCCGCACCGAAGCCGGTGATGTGCAGGTGATGAGTGCCGGCCGCGGCATCCGCCATGCCGAATACAACCGTGAGCGAGTCACCACGAAGATCTTCCAGATCTGGATCATTCCCGAACAGCGCGGCGGCGAGCCGAGCTGGGGCAGCAAGCCCTTCCCCAGAGGCGAACGTGCCGGGCAGTTCGTGGTCCTGGCCAGCGGTTTTGCCGACGACCATGAAGCACTGCCGATCCGTGCCGATGCCCGCCTGGCCGCGGCCACCCTGCCGGCCGGCCAGCAGTGCCGCTACAGTCTGAGCGAGGGACGCAAGGCCTATCTGGTGGCCTGTGGCGGCAGTATCCGGGTCAATGGCGTGCTCGCTCAGGAGCGCGATGGCGTCGCCGTCAGCGGCGAGTCGGAGTTGCTGATAGAAGCCCTGGATGACAGCGAAGTGGTGCTGGTCGACGTGGCCTGAAATCGCCGCAGGCCTTGATGCACGGCAGGCAGGAGCGGACCGGGGCCGTTACACTTCCCTGCATGCCCCACCGCTCAAGGATGCCTGCATGCCCCTGTTCCACGACCAGTTGCTCAACCTCGCCACGGCCCTGGGTGTCGGCCTGCTGATCGGCACCGAACGTGGCTGGAGTGCCCGCGCCACCGAGGATGCCCGCCTGATCGCCGGCATCCGCACCTTCGGCCTGGCCGGCCTGCTCGGTGGTCTGGCGGCGCTGCTCGGCCAACAACTGGGACTGCTTGCCTGGGGCGCCAGTCTCGTGATCTTCGGTTTGCTGGTCATCGCCCGCTACCTGGGCGAGCAACGCAAGGTTGGTGACCTGTCGCTGACCAGCGAATTCGCCCTGCTCTCGACCTTTCTGCTCGGCGGCCTGGCGATGAACGACCAGCGCACCCTGGCCGCCGGCTGTGCCGTGGTGATCGCTCTTCTGCTCAGTCTCAAGGAGCCGCTGCATCAGGGCCTGCGTCGCCTCAGCGCGGATGAGCTGTCCGGCGCACTGAAGCTGTTGTTCATCTCCGTGGTGCTGCTGCCGGTGCTGCCCAACCAGGGCTTCGGTCCCTGGGAGGCCTTCAACCCCTACGCCACCTGGTGGATGGTGGTGCTGATCGCCGGTATCGGCTTTGCGGCCTACATCGCCATCCGCCTGATCGGCGCACGCTATGGCCTGCTGGTCACCGCCCTGCTCGGCGGTCTGGTGTCGTCCACCGCCATGACCATCACCCTGGCCCGCCTGCACGACGGCAAACGCCTGCAGGCACTGCTCAGTGCCAGCCTGCTGGCCACCTCGGCGCTGATGTTTCCGCGCATCCTGCTGGCGGTCGGCCTGCTCAACCCGGCCCTGCTCGCTCAGCTCAGCTGGCCGCTGGGCATCGCCGCCCTGGTCTATGCCCTGGGCGCCCTGCTGCTGTTCCGCCAGGCCGGCAACGAACTGGAAAACAACGCCGAACCGCCGCTGAAAAACCCCTTCGAGCTGGGCCCTGCGCTGCGCTTTGCCGCCCTACTGGTGGTCATCCTGTTTCTGGTGGAAGCCGCCCGCCGGGGCTTCGGCGATGTGGGGGTGTATCTGGTGTCGCTGCTGTCGGGGCTGAGCGATGTCGATGCGATCACCCTGACCCTGGCGCGCAATGCCCGCCACGAGCTGGCCGCCGAGGTGGCCGTGCAGGGCATCTTTCTCGCGGCGCTGAGCAACAGCCTGGTCAAGGGTGGGCTGATCGCCCTGATCGGTGGTCGCGCCCTGGCCTGGCGCACCCTGCCGGTGATGGCCGCCGGCCTGGTGCTGGCTGCGCTCAGTCTGCTGTGGGCCTGACCGGCTGCAGGAAACCTTCGAGCAACTGCTGCACCCGCCCGCTCAGCTCGCGCTCAGCCACCAGCGGCAGGGCGCGGGCCAGTTCCGCCTCGACCACCTGTTCGACCAGCGGGCGCAGCGCGTGAATCTGCCGGCTCAGGCCTTCCAGCTCGTCCACCCGGGGCAAGGAGGAAGTCAGCAGCGGATTGACCAGGTTAGCGACGATCAGCTGGACGATGCCCGTCGACAGCTGCTCGACATGGCCGCGAATGGCGATCAGCTCGTCCAGCAACGCCGTCAGCGGCAGACCGGCCTGGTGCAGTTGCACGCCGGCGGCGAACAGGCGCGGGCTGTTGACCCTGAGATGATCACCGGCGAACTCCAGCAGTTCCAGCTCGGTGCTGCGGTCGATGATCTCGTCGTCCAGCGCCTCGCCGAAGATCGCCTGCAGCTCGTCGAAACCCAGGGTGGCGACGACCTCCGGCTGCGCCGTGCCACGGATGGCCTCATCCAGCCCCAGCACGTGGGCCAGGCCCTGGCCTTTCTCCCAGGCATCGAACAGCTCGCGGATGCTGGCAATGGTGTAGCCGCGCTCCAGCAGCTGACCGATCAGGCGCAGCCGCGCCAGGTGCTCACCGCGATAGACACCGACCCGCCCACGCCTTTCAGGTGGCGGCAGGAGGCCCTTGTCCTGATAGGCACGCACGTTGCGCACGGTGGTTTCGCCGGCCTGGGCCAGTTCGTCGACGCTGTATTCGCGCTCGTCGGGCACCGACGGCAGGCGGCCAAGCAGACGCTGCAGTAGCTGGGTAGGACTGTTCATGGGGCGTGATGATAGCCGCGTCGTCGCCCCGCCAACAATCGCACCTCGCCAGCGCACCCGACTTTGCGCCGGTGTCGGGCCCACGCCAGCCACAGGCAGACTCGGGTTTTCCCTGCCGAGGAAACAGCATGTCTACCCCTACCCGCTTTTTCGTCGACGGCGATGGTGTGCGCCTGGCCTGCTACCGCTGGGGCCGCAGCAGCGGCCCGGTGCTGCTGTTGGTGCACGGCTACCCGGACAGTCACCACACCTGGCTGCCGCTGATCGAGCGCCTGAGCCCGCATTATCAGGTGGTGGCCTATGACGTGCGTGGCAGCGGCCAGTCCTCGCACCCTGGCGCCGTAAGCGACTATCGCCTGGCGCACCTGGCCAACGACCTGCGCGCCGTGGCCCGTGCCGTCGGCCAGGGTCAGCCGGTGCACCTGATCGCCCACGACTGGGGTTCCATCCAGAGCTGGGAAGCCATCTGCGCCGAAGGCATGGAACAGCTGTTCGCCTCGTTCACCAGCCTCTCCGGCCCGTGCCTGGACCATGCCAGCTTCTGGCTGCGCCGCTGCTTCGCCAGTCGCAGCCCGCGCCTGTGGTGGCAGGCCATCAGCCAGTTGCTGCACTCGGGCTATATCGCCTTCTTCCAGCTGCCGAAAATCCCCGAATGGAGCTGGCGCGCCGGCATGGCCAGGCACTGGAATGCCCTGATCGGTGCGCTGGAAGGCTACCGACCGGCCACTGATCCGGATCAGCTGGGCAATGCCTGCCGCGGCATTGCCCTGTATCGGGCCAACTTCATCGAACGCCTGCTACGTCCGCAGCAACGCCATACCCGCGTTCCCGTGCACCTGCTGGTGGCACAGAAGGATATGTTCGTCCGCCCGCAACTGCTCGATGACCTGCCGCGCTGGGTGGATAAGCTGGAGCGCCATGAATTGCCGGCCGGCCACTGGCAACTGCTGGTGGAAGCCAACAGCATGGCCCGCCTGATCCTCGACTACCTGGCCCGCCAGCAGTCGCGCACGCCACTGGCGCAATCCGCCTGAGGTCGCTCAGTTGCTGTCGGTTTCGGCCACCGGCAGCGCCGCGCGCTCCAGCCACTCGCCGGGCAGCGCCTTGCTGGCCCGGGCGCCGAGCAGCTTGAGGTTCTCCACCCGTCCGACCAGATTGCCGCGCCCTTCCACCAGTTTGTTGCGCGCCGCCGCGTAGGCCTTGTCCAGCTGCTGCAGGCGGCTGCCGACCTCGTCCAGATCGCCAATGAAGGCGACGAACTTGTCGTACAGCTGACCGGCGCGCTCGGCGATCTCGCGGGCGTTCTGGCTCTGCCGCTCCTGGCGCCAGAGGCTGTCGATCACCCGCAGGGTAGCCAGCAGGGTGGTCGGGCTGACGATCACCACCTGCTGCGCGAAGGCATCCTGGAACAGCTCCGCATCGGCCTGCAGGGCGGCGGCGAACGCGGCCTCGATGGGCACGAACAGCAGGACGAAATCCAGACTGTGCAGTCCTTCCAGGCGCTTGTAGTCCTTGCCGGACAGGCCCTTGAGGTGATTGCGCAGCGACAGCAGATGCTGCTTCAGCGCCTGCTGGCGCAGCGACTCATCCTCGGCACCGATGTATTGCTGCCAGGCGGTGAGGCTGACCTTGGCATCGACAATCACCTGCTTGTCGCCCGGCAGCTGGATCAGCACGTCCGGCTGGAAGCGCTCGCCATCGGCGCCCTTGAGGCTGACCTGGGTTTCGTACTCGCGGCCCTTCTCCAGTCCGGCCTGCTCCAGCACCCGCTCCAGTACCAGCTCGCCCCAGTTGCCCTGGGTCTTCTGGCCCTTGAGCGCGCGGGTCAGGTTGGTCGCCTCATCGCCCAGGCGCTGGTTGAGCTGCTGCAGACGCTCCAGCTCCTTGCCCAGGGAGAAACGCTCGCGCGCCTCCTGCTGGTAGCTCTCGTCGACACGCTTCTCGAAGGCCTGGATGCGCTCCTTGAGCGGATCGAGCAACTGGCCCAGGCGCTGCTGGCTGGTCTCGGCGAAGCGCTGCTCGCGCTCGTCGAAGATCTTCCCGGCCAGCTCGGCGAACTGCGCGCGCAGCTCGTCGCGCGCGCCCTGCAGATCATTCAGGCGCTGCTGCTGATGCTCCTGCTGCTCGCGCAGCTCGGCACTCAGGCCGGCCCGCTCGGCCTCCAGGCGCCGCAATTCGGCCTCCTGGGCCAGGCGCACAGATTCCTGAGTTTCCCCCTGCTGGCGCAGTTGCTGGCTCTCGCGCTGGAGCAACTCGCACTCCTTGCGCAGGGCTGCAACGCTGGCCTGCTGCGCCGCCAACTGCTCACTCTGCTGGCGTGCCTCGGCCTGAGCCTGCTCCAGCTGCACCTGCAGCCCTTCGCGGGCGAGTACGGCGGTACTCAGACGCTCTTCCTGCAGAGCCAGGGTGGCGCCCTGCTCCAGCAACTGGCGATGCTGGCGCCAGAGCAACAGGGTCAGCGGCACAGCGGCCAACAGCAGGCCCAATAGCAGGTTGGCGGGGTCGAGGATCATGCGCAGTTCTCCCAATCAGATGGCGGCGATTATACGCAGCCGCCTTTCCTTGCCCGGCGCAATTGCCAGGAAATTTTTGACAGGCGAGAAGACAAAAGAGGCTGGCCAAATGCTGGCACGGCCGTGCAAAGCGTCTGTTTCGCGGGCTCTGAGCAAGCGCTCGGGACAATCCACAGAAGCTGTGGATAACTCTGTGGGAAAGAAGGTGAAAACCCGGCCTACCCCCGATGAAATGGGCCTCCCGGTCAAACTGACTACTTTTTAACCACAATAAAAAGTCTTTATTTTTCAATAAGTTAAAAAGTCAACAGGGGTAGCGCCGGAAAAAAGCGGCTTTTTTGCCGCACCCGGCAGAGATGCCTTGCGATTGTGCACAAGTCTCTGCTAGGCCTACCCGCCGTGCCCTTTTTCGGGGCTTTGCGGGCTCTGTTCGCGGCGATACTCGGCCGGCGGACGCCCGGTCCAGCGGCGAAAGGCGCGGGAGAAGGAGCTCTGTTCGGCAAAGCCGAGCAGACAGGCAATTTCCAGAAGACTGCAGTCGGTATGACGCAGGTACAGCAGCGCCAGATCCTGGCGCACGTCGTCCAGCAGGTCCGCCAGACTCAGGCCGGCCTCGCTCAGGCGACGACGCAACATGCGTGGACTGAGCTGCAAACGTTCCGCCGTGCTTTCCAGCGAACAGTCACCTTGCCCCAGACCGGTGCAGAGTGCCGCACGCACCTCGTTGGCCAGGTTGCTGTGCAGGCGGTAATTGGCCAGGCAGACTTCGCCCTGGGCATCCATCAGGCTGCGCAGATGCGGGTCCGCTTCGCGCAGCGGCAGCTCCAGCAGCTCGCGGGCAAAGATCACGGCGTGACGCGTGGCATTACCTTGTACCGGACAACCCAGCAGCGCACTGCAGGCGGCCTCATCCACGGCATGGCGGAACTCGACACGCAGCGGCCTGGCCCGTCCTTCACTCAGCCAGTCACCAAAAGCCAGCCAGCCGCCCAGGGCCATTTCCACCGCCTGCCGTGGCACCCAGGGCAGCAGGCGTGGCTGCCAGCTGAGCACGGCCCACTGATCCTGCAACTCCAGGCGGGTATCACCGATATCCCAGACCAGCCCTTCAAAACGCTGCAGCCGCTGAATCGC
>CALMID010000296.1 GCA_937863915.1 uncultured Pseudomonas sp. | reverse complement strand
CTGCTCAAGCAGAACAAGGCCAAGGAGGCGGAAAAAGTCCTCAACCAGCTGGTCGGCGATCGCCCCAATGATCCGGACATCTGGTACCAGGTAGCCGAAGTGCGCGGCCTGGATGGCAACATCATCGGCCTGCACCAGGCTCGCGGCGAATTCTTCGCCCTGGTCGGCGACTACGACCAGGCCATCGAGCAGCTCGACCTGGCCAAGCGCAAGGCCAGCGTCAACAACTTCCCACTGGCCTCACGCATCGACGCGCGCCAGCAGGAATTCATTGAAGAGCAGCGCGAAGTGAAGAAGATGATGCGCTAAGCGCATTCACGAAAAAGCCCGGCCTAGGCCGGGCTTTTTTATGCCTGAAAGGACTCAGGCATTGCCACTCTGCTGCAGACGCAGGGCCTGGGTGAAATCCAGCATGCGCTTGAGCGGCTTGACCGCCTTGGGAATCAGCGCGGCATCCACGAGAATTTCATTGCTGCCCTCGCGCAGACACTGCAAGGTGCGCTCCAGGGTGTTCATGGCCATCCACGGGCAATGCGCACAACTGCGGCAGGCCGCACCATTGCCGGCCGTTGGCGCTTCGACAAACTCCTTGTCCGGACACAGTTGCTGCATCTTGTAGAAGATGCCGCGGTCAGTTGCGACGATAAACTTCTTGTTCGGCAGGGTCTGCGCCGCCTTGATCAACTGACTGGTGGAGCCCACCGCATCGGCCAGCTCGATCACCGCTTCCGGCGACTCGGGGTGCACCAGAATCGCCGCGTCCGGATAGAGCGCCTTCATGTCGGCCAGCTGTTTGGCTTTGAACTCCTCATGGACGATGCAGGCGCCGTCCCACAGCAGCATATCGGCACCGGTCTCGCGCTGGATGTAGCGGCCCAGATGCTGGTCCGGCGCCCAGAGAATCTTCTCGCCGTTATCCATCAGGCTTTCGACGATTTCAAGGGCGCAGCTGGAAGTCACTACCCAGTCGGCCCGCGCCTTCACTGCCGCCGAGGTATTGGCATACACCACCACCGTGCGGTCCGGATGCTGGTCGCAGAAGGCCGAAAACTCCTCCACCGGGCAACCCAGATCCAGCGAACAGGTTGCGTCCAGCGTCGGCATCAGCACGCGCTTTTCCGGATTGAGGATCTTCGCCGTCTCGCCCATGAACTTGACCCCGGCGACGATCAGCGTTTGCGCCTGATGCTGACTGCCGAAGCGCGCCATCTCCAGGGAGTCGGATACGCAGCCGCCGGTTTCTTCGGCCAGCGCCTGAATCACGGGATCACAGTAGTAGTGCGCCACCAGCACGGCATTCTGCTTCTTCAGCTCGGCGGCGATCTCACTGCGGTAGAAAGCCTCCTGCTCAGGCGTCAGCGGCACAGGCTGCTTGGCATCGAGATGGGCTTGGACCAGGAGGCGTTCGGAAATATGCGTCATGTTGATCTGACCTGGAGGCGCGGGTTGGCAAGCGGCGAGTATACCATTGGCCTCTCACCCCTCAGGGCGGCCGAGGTTACGCCGCCATGGCTGGCAAAGCAGCGCTCGCCTTTTTCGAGGCATAAAAAAAGCCAGTCTCTCGACTGGCTTTTGCGATTTGGTGGGTCGTGTAGGATTCGAACCTACGACCAATTGGTTAAAAGCCAACTGCTCTACCGACTGAGCTAACGACCCAACGCGGAGCGCATAATACTGATTTCTAAGAAGAAATCAACACCCCACAAGAAAAAACTAGAAATACCGTGTCGGATCCGCCACACCGGCATTGGCAAAGCCTTCCGCGCGCAGACGGCAGCTGTCGCACTTGCCACAGGCGCGGCCCTCATCGTCGGCCTGGTAGCAGGACACTGTCAGAGCATAGTCCACTCCGTTGGCCAAGCCAGTCTGAATGATCTGCGCCTTGGACAGGTACTGCAGCGGCGCACGTATGCGGAACCCCTCGCCCTCGACTCCCGCCTTGGTCGCCAGATTGGCCATGCGCTCGAAAGCCTCGATGAACTCGGGACGACAATCGGGATAGCCGGAGTAGTCCACGGCGTTCACGCCGATAAAGATGTCCTGCGCTTCCAGCACCTCGGCCCAACCGAGCGCCAGAGCCAGGAACACAGTATTGCGCGCCGGCACGTAGGTGATCGGAATCCCCAGCGAAGGCGACTCCGGAACATCGATACTGAGATCGGTCAACGCCGAGCCACCAATACCGTTGAGGTTAAGACCCACCACCTTGTGCTCGATCACGCCCAGCTGCTGCGCCACGCGTTCGGCGGCCTGCAACTCCACGCGATGACGCTGGCCATAATCGAAGCTCATGCTGTAGCACTGGTAGCCTTCGGCCTTGGCCATGGCGACCACCGTGGCCGAATCCAGGCCTCCGGACAGCAGAATGACGGCTTTCTTCTCGCTCATGCGCAACTCCTCAGTGCCCGGGCTCATCGTTCCAGAGAATCTTGTGCAGCTGCAGCTGCATGCGCACCGGCAGGTTGTCGGCAATCACCCAGTCGGCCAGCTGGCGGGCACTGACCTGCTGGTGACTGGGCGAAAACAGCACCTCGCCGGCACGCTGATCAAGACCGTACTGGATCAGCTTGGAGACGGCCCAGTCGTAATCCTCGCGCGAACAGATCACGAACTTGACCTGATCGTTTGAGGTCAGCAGCTCGATATTCTCGTAGCGGTTGCGACCCACCTCCTCCGAGCCAGGCGTTTTGAGATCGACCACCTTGCTCACCCGCGGATCAACGCCCGCGACATCTAGCGCGCCACTGGTTTCCAGAGAGACCTGATAGCCGGCATCGCACAGGCGCTGCAGCAATGGCAGGCAGTTGGGCTGAGCCAGTGGCTCACCGCCTGTGACACAAACATAGCGAGGCTTGTAGCTGGCAACACGCTCAAGAATGCTGTCCAGCTCCAGCAGCTCGCCGCCACTGAAGGCATAGGCGGTATCGCAATACTGACAGCGCAGAGGGCAACCGGTCAGGCGCACGAATACCGTGGGTAAACCCGAAGTACGCGTCTCGCCCTGCAGCGAGTAGAAAATCTCGGTGATGCGAAGAGTCTGAGTCATAGGGCACCGGGCGTGACAGCGAAACAGGCCATCCGCCTCCGTTGCGAAAAAAGGGGCCAGAATTCTAAACGAAAACCGCTATTAGTGAAATTTTAATCGCCCTCACAGCATTGAAGGCAACCCGCCAGCACCAACAAAAAACCCGCGCCAGGCGCGGGTTTCGGGACTGCCGGATCAACCGTTACAGACGCTGCAGATCACGCTGCGCCAGTTGCGCGGCGGAGCTGCCGGGGAACTGCGCAATCACCTGCTGCAGAATACCCTTGGCCTTGTCCTTGTTACCCAGGCGCTGCTCGACATCGGCCAGCTTGTACAGC
>CALMID010000295.1 GCA_937863915.1 uncultured Pseudomonas sp. | reverse complement strand
AGGCGGCCAGTAACGCGCTGGATGCCGATCTTTCGGCCCACTGAGAGGGGTTTCAGCTTGGCTTCTGCCCGCCACAGCGCGTTTATCGACCTGTCTCAAACACAGGAGTCTGAACGATGACCGATGCCGCAATGAACGACAGTATCAGCGCGCAGGTGGCGGCGCTGCCCGGCCTGCCCATGAAAGACCTCTGGGTGCTGTGGGATGCGCACTTCCCGCGCCGTCCCGCCCACACCAACCGCCACTACGTGGAATCGCGCCTGGCCTACCGGCTGCAGGAACAGGCCTACGGGCCGCTGCCGGCGGGCGTGCGCCGCTATCTGGTGGAACGCGGTGCGCAGTTCTCGAAGATCCAGCAGGCCGGACGAGGCACGGAATGCCATCTGATGCCCGGCACGGTGCTGGTGCGCGAATGGGACGAGCGCGAGTACCGGGTCACCGTCACCGCCGATGGCCTCTACGAACTCAACGGCCAGCGCTTCAAAAGCCTGTCGGCGGCGGCGCGCCACATCACCGGCACCCAGTGGTCGGGCCCGAAATTCTTCGGGCTCAAAGCGGGCAAGGGAGGCAAACGATGAGCATTGCCATCCTGGCCTCACCCAAGCGCTGCGCGGCGTACTGCCGCGTCTCCAGCGACGAACGCCTCGACCAGTCCTTCAACTCCATCGATGCCCAGAAGGAAGCCGGCCACGCCTTCATCAAGAGCCAGACCCACGAGGGCTGGATTGTGGTAGCGGACGACTACGACGACGGTGGCTTCTCCGGCGGCAACATGGACCGACCCGCACTCAAGCGTCTGCTGGCCGACATCGAAGCCGGCCGCATCGACATCGTGGTGGTCTACAAGATCGACCGGCTCAGCCGCTCGCTGGCCGACTTCGCGCGCATGGTGGAGGTGTTCGACCGCTGCGGCGTGAGCTTCAGCGCCGTCACCCAGCAGATCAACTCGGCCACCTCGATGGGGCGGCTGATGCTGAACGTGCTGCTGTCCTTCGCCCAGTTCGAACGTGAGGTCACCGGCGAACGCATCCGCGACAAGATCGCGGCCAGCAAAGCCAAGGGCATGTGGATGGGCGGGCCGCTGCCGCTGGGCTACGACGTGCAGAACCGCCTGCTCATCGTCAACGAGGCCGAGGCAGCGGTGGTGCGCCGCATCTTCGCGGACTTCGCCCACGACCGCTCGACCACCCACATGGTGCGCAACTACGCGGCCGAAGGCATCCGCACCAAGACGGGCCGCGCCTTCCGCAAGCAGTCGATCTACAAGCTGCTGCACAACCGCATGTACATCGGCGAAATCGTCCATAAGGGCCGCTATTACCCCGGTCAGCACACGCCGATCCTGACCAGCGCCCAGTGGCAGGCCGCCCACGATGTGCTGGCCCAGACCGCCGAGGAACGGCGCGCGGCGGTCGCCGCCGACGGTCGAGGGCTTCCGCTGCTGCGCGGCCTGCTGTTCACGACCAGTGGGGAGCGACTGATACCGACTCACACGGTCAGGAAAGGCCGCTGCTACCGCTACTACACGCCGGCCAAGGACCGGCATTACGGGGCGGGCGCCTCCGACTTCGGTAGCCTGCCTGCCGAGCCCATCGAGGCCTTGGTGGTAGAACAGATCTGCCAGGTATTGCGGGCGCCGGAGAGCGTGCAAGCGGTGTGGGACCGGGTATGCGAGAGCGGCCTGGATCTCGACGAGGCGCGGGTGGTGATGCCGATGCGCCAGCTTGCCGCCGTCTGGCCCTCGCTGTTTCCTGCCGAGCAACGGCGCCTGGCACAGCTGCTGATCGTGCGCGTACTGATCGGCGACGACGGGCTGGAGATCCTCTGGCGCGACGCCGGCTGGGTGGAACTCATCGACGAACTGCGCCCCGGCAGCATCGGCGCGGAACTGGCGGAAGTGGAGATGACGGTATGAGCCGAATACGCAAACTCGGTGAGGCCACGGTGCAACAGCGCATGGATGGCGGCGCCGTGAAGCTCTCGACTTTCATCCCACTGCAGATCCGCAAGCGCGGCGTGCGCAAGGTAGTGATCCGGCCGAACGGGGAGAGCAGCAGTCCGACCGCACGCGGCCAGTTCGACAGTCCCATGCTGGTCGCTCTGGCACGGGCGTTCTACTGGCAACAACTGCTCGACGACGGCGTGGTCGCCAGCGGCACCGACATCGCCCAGCGCGAAGGCCTGCACCACTCGACGGTCAACGAA
>CALMID010000294.1 GCA_937863915.1 uncultured Pseudomonas sp. | reverse complement strand
CCGTAAAAATCTGCGTGCAACGCGCTTGACCTTGCCATAAGGTCAGGGTTGATCCTGTCGGTGTGATCAGGAGACCAGCCCATGAATTCGCCCCTATCCGTAACCTATGACCTGCCCATCGCCGGCATGACCTGCGCCAGCTGTGCCGGACGCATCGAACGCGCCCTCAGCCGGCAGCCCGGCGTCAGCCAGGTCAGCGTCAACCTGGCCAGCGAACGCGCCAGCGTCAGCGCCCCGGCAGGCAGCCTCGACAGCCTGATCCAGGCGATCACCGCGGCCGGCTATCAGGTGCCGCAGCAACAGCTGGAGCTGCAACTGGGCGGCATGACCTGCGCCAGCTGCGCCGGGCGCATCGAACGTGCGCTGGGCAAGCAGCCGGGCGTGGTCACGGTCAGCGTCAACCTGGCCAGCGAACGCGCCAGCCTGCAGGTCCTCGCCGGCACCGAGCCGGCGGCGCTGATCGCCGCCGTGCAGGCCGCCGGTTACCAGGCCAGCCCGGTTGCCGCTCAGGGTGGTAGCGACAGCCAGGCCGCCAGCCTGCGCCGCGAGCGCTGGCAGCTGCTGCTGGCCCTGCTGCTCAGCCTGCCCCTGGCCGTGCCGATGCTGCTGGAGCCGCTGCTGGTGAAGTGGTTCGGCGGCCACTGGATGCTGCCGGCCTGGCTGCAGTTCGCCCTGGCCACACCGGTGCAGTTCTACTGCGGCGCCCGCTTCTACCGCGCCGGCTGGCATGCCGTGCGGGCCGGCAGCGGCAACATGGACCTGCTGGTCGCCATCGGCACCAGCGCCGCCTTCGGCCTCAGCCTGTACCTGTGGTGGCAGGCCCATGCCGGGCACGAGCCGCACCTGTATTTCGAATCGGCAGCGGTGGTGATCAGCCTGGTCCTGCTCGGCAAATACCTGGAAAGCCGCGGCAAGCGCCAGACCGGCGCGGCCATCCGCGCCCTGCAGGCACTGCGTCCGCAGCGGGCCGTGCGGGTCACCGCCAGCGGCGAGGAAGACATCGCCATCGAGCAACTGCGCACGGGTGATCTGCTGCGCGTGCGCCCCGGCGAACGCTTCCCCGCCGACGGCGAGGTGGTCGAGGGCCAGAGCCAGGCCGACGAGGCGCTGATTACCGGCGAGAGCCTGCCGGTGAGCAAGGCACCCGGCGATCGGGTCACCGGCGGCGCGATCAATGGCGAGGGACTGTTGCTGGTTCGTGCCACTGCGCTGGGCGCGGAAAGCGTGCTGGCGCGGATCATCCGCCTGGTGGAAAACGCCCAGGCCGCCAAGGCACCGATCCAGAAACTGGTCGACCGGGTCAGCGAGGTGTTCGTGCCGCTGGTGCTGCTGATCGCGCTCGCCACCCTCGGCGGCTGGCTGCTGGCCGGTGCCGGCCTGGAGCAGGCACTGATCAACGCCGTGGCCGTGCTGGTGATCGCCTGCCCCTGCGCCCTCGGCCTGGCCACACCGGCAGCGATCATGGCCGGCACCGGCGTGGCCGCTCGCCACGGCATCCTGATCAAGGACGCCGAAGCCCTGGAGCTGGCCCACAAGGTCAGTGATGTGGCCTTCGACAAGACCGGCACCCTCACCTCCGGCCAGCCGCGCCTGCTGCACTGGCAAAGCAGCGAAACGGACGACGAGCGCCTGCTGACGCTGGCCGGCACCCTGCAGCAGGGCAGTGAACACCCACTGGCCCACGCCGTGCTCGCCGCCTGCGCCGAGCGCCAGCTGCCACTGGCGACGCTGAGCGCCAGCAGCAGCCTGCCCGGTCGCGGCACGCGCGGCAGTGTCGACGGCCTGGAACTGGCCCTGGGCAACCAGCGCCTGCTCGACGAGCTGGGCTTTGCCCAGGGCGCGCTGGGCGCCGCGGCCAACGCCTGGCAGGCCGAGGGCCGCACCCTGTCCTGGCTGCTGCAGCTGGCGCCGCAACGCCAGGTGCTCGGCCTGCTGGCCTTTGGCGACTCGCTCAAGCCCGGCGCCGCAGCGGCCGTGCACGAGTTGCAGGCGCTGGGCATACGCTGCCACCTGATCAGCGGCGACAATCGCGGCAGTGCCGGCGCCGTGGCCGCTCAGCTGGGCATCGACAGCGTGCAGAGCGAGGTCCTGCCGGGTGACAAGGCCACTCGGGTGGCCGAGCTGAAAAAAGCCGGCCATGTGGTGGCTATGGTCGGCGACGGCCTGAATGACGCGCCGGCACTGGCCGCCGCCGATGTCGGCATCGCCATGGGCAGCGGCACCGACGTGGCCATGCACGCGGCCGGCATCACCCTGATGCACGGCGACCCGCGTCTGGTGCCGGCCGCCCTGGCGATCAGCCGGCGCACCTACCGCAAGATCCAGCAAAACCTGTTCTGGGCCTTCATCTACAACCTGGTGGGCATCCCGCTGGCGGCGTTCGGCCTGCTCAATCCGGTGCTGGCCGGCGCCGCCATGGCCCTGTCCAGCGTCAGCGTGGTGAGCAATGCCCTGCTGCTCAACCGCTGGCATCCACACAAGGAGAAGCAACCGTGAATATCGGCCAAGCCGCTCGCCACACCGGCCTGAGCGCCAAGATGATCCGTTACTACGAAGCCATCGGCCTGCTGCCGGCGGCCGGGCGCTCGGACAGCGGCTATCGCCGCTATGGCGAGCACGACCTGCACCGCCTGGGCTTTATCAAGCGCGCCCGCGACCTGGGGTTTTCCCTGGAGGAAATCGGCAAGCTGCTCGGCCTCTGGCAGGACCGCCAGCGCGCCAGCGCCGAGGTCAAGGCACTGGCGTTGGCCCACATCGACCAGCTCAACCGCAAGATCGCCGAACTGACCAGCCTGCGCGACACCCTCAGCGAGCTGGCCGGCAGTTGCCAGGGCGACCAGCGCCCGGACTGCCCGATCCTCAAGGAGCTGGAAACGGGCTGCCACTGCCCCTGAGCCCAGCTCACCAGCCGGGGTTTACAATAGCGCCCCACGCACCACAGGCACGCCACCCGCAGGAGCACCGATGAAACGCGAAGACGTACAGGCCAAGCACGCCGAAGGCGTGGTATTCGATACCCATGCCATCGCCAACCCGAGCAACCTTCATGAATGGATCGTGTTCTTCAAGAAGGGTGAAGGCCGCAGTTTCTTCCTGATCGACGCCAGCGAGGAAGTGGAATCCTTCGCCCGCCTGGACGACCTGATCAACGAACTGAAGCAGTTGGGTATCAAGCGCGTCGAAGTGCACTGCTGATGCCGATCAAGTACGCCCGCCGCCTCACCGGCCGTCGCCGCAGCGCCGATGCCAACCGGCACCTGGGCCTGGTGCTGGCCTTTGTCGCCGGGGCCACCAATGCCGGCGGTTTCCTCGCCGTGCAGCAGTACACCTCGCACATGACCGGCATCGTCTCGTCGATGGCCGACAACTTGGTGCTCGGCGCCTATGACCTGGTACTCGGCGGTTTGGGCGGCCTGCTGTCGTTCCTGCTGGGCGCGGCCTGCTCGGCCATCATGGTCAATTATTCGCGGCGCCATCAGCTGCACAGCGAGTTTGCCCTGCCCCTGCTGTTCGAGGCCTTGCTGCTGCTCGGTTTCGGCGTGCTGGGCGCCCGCCTGTCGGGCATCCCCGGCCTGTTCGTGCCGGTCACGGTGATGCTGCTGTGCTTCATCATGGGCCTGCAGAACGCCCTGATCACCAAGCTGTCCCACGCCGAAATCCGCACCACGCACATCACCGGCATCGTCACCGACATCGGCATCGAACTGGGCAAGCTGCTGTACTGGAATGTCGATCAGTCGCCGCAACAGCACCCGGTGCGGGTCAACCGCCAGCGCCTGCGGGTGCTCGGCCTGCTGGCGCTGAACTTCTTCGGCGGTGGCGTGCTCGGCGCGCTGGGGTTCAAGTACCTCGGCTACCTCGCCACCCTGCCGCTGGCGCTGCTGCTGGTGCTGCTGGCCGCGGTGCCGGCACTGGATGATCTGTCGCGGCTGGGCCGCCGGCTGCTGCGCCGGCGTTAGCGACCGGTTACTGCTGCAGCCACGGCGGCGGTGGCGGCTCGTCGCTCGGCGCATCCTCGGCGTTCAGCGCGGCCTCGCGGCGCGCCTGTTCGGCCAGCGCGGCGCGGATCTCGCGCATCACCGCATCGACATCGGCCTCTTCCTCGGGCTCCTCGAATTCGCCGGTCAGCTCACTGTCCGGGGTCAGCTTGCCATCCTCGAACAACGCCCACATTTCCTTGGCGTAGCGGGTGTTGAGCAGTTCCGGAGCGAACTGGCCGAAGTACTCGGCCATGTTGCGCACATCGCGCTCCAGCATGCTGAAGGCATGGTTGTTGGCCGCCGCGTCCACCGCCTGCGGCAGGTCGATGATCACCGGGCCATGGGGATCGAGCAGCACGTTGAACTCCGACAGGTCGCCATGGACCAGGCCGGCGCAGAGCATCTTGACGATCTCGCGGATCATGAAGGCGTGGAACTCGCGGGCGTCCTCGGGCAACAGGTCGACATCGTTGAGGCGCGGCGCAGCATCGCCATAGCCATCGTCGACCATTTCCATGAGCAGCACGCCGTCCTGGTAGTCGTACGGCTTGGGCACGCGCACCCCGGCATTGGCCAGGCGGAACAGCGCCGACACCTCGGCGTTCTGCCAGGCCTCCTCCTGTTCCTTGCGCCCGTACTTGCTGCCTTTGGCCATGGCTCGCGCGTCACGGCTGTTGCGGGTCTTGCGGCCTTCCTGATATTCGGCGGCCTGACGGAAACCACGTTTGTTGGCTTCCTTGTAGACCTTGGCGCAGCGCAGCTCCTTGCCGCAGCGCACCACGTACACGGAGGCTTCCTTGCCGCTCATCAGCGGGCGCACCACCTCGTCAATCAAGCCATCTTCGAGCAGGGGTTCCAGGCGTTTCGGGGTCTTCATTGCGCGGGCTTAGGGTCCTGTCTGTGGGGTTTGCTGCTTAGAACCTGTTCAACGTCTCGCGAGCTAGAGAAAACCAAGGCGAAAGTGGCTGAGGAAGCGGAGTTTACGAGTGGTAAATGAGCATTCCGAAGCCACTTTCAACGCAGTTTTTCCGACGCGCAGCAGACTTTGAGCAGGTTCTCAGGCTGCCGTTATACGGCAATCCTACCCAGTCGCACAGGCCAACTCACCATCTCGATGGCCTCATCAAGCACCAGTTTGAAAGTCATTTGCGGGATTGGCAGCGCGGGCACCAGCCCCGACAATCGCCACACACCCCGTGGAGTGCCGCCCGATGCTGGACCCCGAACGCTGCTGGCAGGCCGTGTGCGAGCGTGATGCCGCGCAGGATGGCCAATTCGTCTTCGCCGTGCGCAGCACCGGCATCTTCTGTCGCCCCAGCTGCCCGGCACGGCGGCCGCTGCGCCACAACGTGACCTTTTATCCCGATGCCCCCAGCGCCAGCACCGCCGGCTTTCGCCCGTGCCAGCGCTGCTCGCCCCACGGCCCGAGCCCGGCCGAGCACCTCGACGGTCTGGTGCTGGCGACCTGCGAACTGCTGCGCAGCGAGGAGCTGCCGCTGGCCGCACTGGCCGCGCGCATCGGCCTGTCGCCCTCGCATCTGGTCCGCGCCTTCAAAGCCCGCACCGGGCTGACACCCCGGGGCTGGCGTCAGGCCCATGTGGTAAAGGATAAGCCGCGCGCGAAAACCGGCGGGGAAACCCTGAGCTACAGCCTGGCCAGCTGCCCGCTGGGCTGGCTGCTGCTGGCGGCCAGCACTCGTGGCCTGCGGGCCCTGCTGTTTGGCGACACGCCCGATGCCGTTTTGGCCGAAATGCGCGAGCGCTTTGCCGGCGCCGATCTGCAGCAGGACGACGCCAGCCTGAAACCGGCCCTGCAGGCCGTGCTCGCCCAACTGCAGGAGCCAAGCCGCGCCGCGCACCTGCCGCTGGATATCCGCGGTACGGCCTTCCAGCAGCGCGTGTGGCAGGCCCTGCAGCAGATCCCCCGCGGGCAGACCCGCAGCTACGGCGAGCTGGCCCAGACCCTGGCCAGCCACCCCCGAGCCGTTGCCCGCGCCTGCGCCAGCAATCCACTGGGTCTGCTGGTGCCCTGCCACCGCGTGGTGGGTACGGACGGCAGCCTCAGCGGCTACCGCTGGGGCCTGGCGCGCAAGGCCGAGCTGTT
>CALMID010000293.1 GCA_937863915.1 uncultured Pseudomonas sp. | reverse complement strand
ACGAACGTGCCGCCGAAAAAGCCAAGGCCACCGCTGCCGCACCGGCACCGGCCACCAGCCGCCGCGTGCGCGTCACCGGGGTGATCGAGTAAGCATGAACGCCGCCAAGCGCCTGGAAATCTTCCGCCGTCTGCACGAGGACAACCCGGAGCCGAAGACCGAGCTGAACTACAGCTCGCCCTTCGAGCTGCTGATCGCGGTAATCCTCTCGGCCCAGGCCACCGACGTGGGCGTGAACAAGGCCACCGACAAGCTGTTCCCGGTGGCCAACACCCCCGAAGCCATTTATGCGCTGGGTTATGACGGCCTGTGCGCCTACATCAAGACCATCGGCCTGTACCCGAGCAAGGCGAAGAACGTCATCGAGACCTGCCGCCTGCTGGTCGAAAAACACGGCAGCCAGGTGCCGGACAACCGCGAAGACCTCGAGGCCCTGCCTGGCGTCGGGCGCAAGACCGCCAACGTGGTGCTCAACACCGCCTTCCGCCAGCCGGCCATGGCGGTGGACACGCATATCTTCCGCGTCAGCAACCGCACCGGTATCGCGCCGGGCAAGAACGTGCTGGAAGTGGAAAAGAAGCTGCTCAAGTTCGTGCCCAAGGACTACCTGCTGGACGCGCACCACTGGCTGATTCTGCATGGCCGCTACGTGTGCAAGGCGCGCAAGCCGCAGTGTGGCAGCTGCCGCATCGAAGACCTCTGCGAGTTCAAGGCCAAGACCTCTGACGATTGACGGCTTATAGATTTCTCCAAGCGGCTGATTGAAAAAATCTTTTTTACCCTCCAGAACTTTGTCGCTATAAGGTGCGCCATCAGCACCCCGACCGCTGGAGTGAAGCCATGAGCACTGAAACAGAAGATATCGTTCTCGAAGATGACTTCGTCGCGGAAGACGAAGACAGCACTGTCGCCCCCGTCGCACCGGTGGTCGCCAAGACCAACCTGGCCAAGCGCCGGGTCATCGATAACCTGCTGGAGGAGCGCCGTCTGCAGAAGCAGCTGAGCGACTACGACTTCGACCTCTGAGCTATACCTCAGACATGAAAAAGCCCCGCACTTGGCGGGGCTTTTTTGTGCAGCAGTTTCCGTCCTGAAAGGGATCAGGCGGCGCTGCCGACGGCTTCCTTGATCAGGCTCTGCAGCTCACCCTTTTCGAACATCTCGGTGATGATGTCGCTGCCGCCGACCAGTTCGCCCTTGACCCACAGCTGCGGGAAAGTCGGCCAGTTGGCGTACTTCGGCAGCTCGGCGCGGATTTCCGGGTTCTGCAGGATATCGACGTAAGCGAACTTCTCGCCGCAGCCCATCACCGCCTGCGCGGCACGGGCGGAGAAACCGCACTGCGGGGCGTTCGGCGAACCCTTCATGTACAGCAGAATGGTGTTGTTGGCGATCTGATCTTTGATGGTTTCAATGATGTCCATGGGGCACCTCGACGTCTGAATACGAACCGTGCAAGACCGGCCTGCGGCCGATTGGGTGGCCGCAGTTTACCGGAAAGTCGAGCATTTCGCTTGGTCTTTAAGGCACTAGAACCAGCCAGTGATAGCCGCCTTGGTCTTGCCCAGCAGCACCAGGGTGTTGAGCTTGAACAGCGCCCAGCTGTCGCCCTCCTCCAGCACCGCCTCCCCGCAACGCGGATCGGAGCGCTGCAAGGCACCGATCATCTTGCGGGTCACCGGGATGGCCTCGCAACCATGCCCCTCCTCGCAGACAAAGTCCCAGGGCTGGCGCGCCGGGGCATGGCAGGCAAAGCAGTTGCCGCCAAAGCGGTTGTTGACCTCGGCAAAGCCCCGCGCGCGAACGCTGGCCCCCTTGTCGCTGACATCCAGCTCGAAGAACTCCCAGTCGCCGGTGGCCGGACTGAAGCCGGCCTCGCGCTTGACCATGACCTCACTGGGCACCAGTTGCACCACCGAGCCCGGCGGGTAGATGGCGCCCTTGGGTGCATTGGCCGCCGCCAGGGTGCCTTCGAGGTTGCCCAGCAGGTTGTCGACATAGAAATGCCGCACCGGGGTCATCTCACGGATACAGCGGAAGCTGTCCGCGTCGACCTTCATGGCTTCACCCGCCGCCGTCAGGCTCAAGGGCAACAGGCTCAGGCTGACGGTCAACAGCGCGGCTCGATTGAAGTGTTTCACAGGCTGGTCACCTCCACAGGTACGCCATTGAGTGCGGCATTGCCGGACAGCACATCCAGGAAGCGCTCGTCGGTCAGATCGTTGGCACTGGCACCGGGCTGCGCGCTGGCAATGGCCATCTGCACCCCGGCCCGGTTGTGCCCCCAGCCATGGGGCAGGCTGACCACCCCGCGCATCACCTCGTCACTGCCGGCCACCTCCACTTCCACGCTGCCGACCCGCGAGCGCACCTGCACCCGCTGGCCATCGTCCAGGCCACGGGCGGCCAGGTCGTCGGGGTGCATCAGCAGCTGGTGACGGGGCTTGCCCTTCACCAGACGGTGGTAGTTGTGCATCCAGGAATTGTTGCTGCGCACATGGCGGCGGCCGATCACGCGCAGCTCGCCCGGTTGCCAGGACTGCAGGCAGGCCAGCGCCCGCCCCATGTCGTCCAGGTACAGGGGCAGCGCCAACGGAATGCGGCGGCCCTTGCCCTCCAGGCGCTGGCGCAACTGCCGGCGCAGCGGCCCGAGATCAATGCCGTGCGGATGCTCGCGCAGCTTTTTCAGGCTCAGGCCATCCTTCGGCCGCACCACGGAGAGGATTTTCTGCACCGGTGACGCCTTGCGGCTGGTCAGCGCGGCATGCGTGCCGTAAGGGCCGGTACGCAACAGCATGTCCAGGCCGGTATCCAGCCCCAGCTGGTCCACCACTGCCTGCAGCCCCTTGCGCGCCATGCGGTCCA
>CALMID010000292.1 GCA_937863915.1 uncultured Pseudomonas sp. | reverse complement strand
GCCGCGCTGCCGGGCGCCCTCCTGCAGGGCCAGGGCCAGCGAGGCTCCGACCAGACCGCCACCGATAATCGCCAGCTGCACGCGGCTCATATCAGGCCGCCTGCCCGCGCGCGGCGGCCATCAGCGCCTCGATCTCGGCAACCGTCTTGGGCACGCCGCCGGTAAGAATCTCGCAGCCGGTCTTGGTGACCACCACGTCGTCCTCGATACGCACGCCGATACCGCGCCACTTCTTCGCCACGCGCTCGTCGTCGGCAGGAATGTAGATGCCGGGCTCGACAGTCAGGGCCATGCCCGGCTCCAGCACACGCCACTCGCCGCCGACCTTGTAATCGCCGACATCGTGCACATCCATGCCCAGCCAGTGGCCGGCGCGGTGCATGTAGTAGGCCTTGTAGCTTTCCGTCTCGATCACCTCGTCCAGCGTGCCGGTGAGCAGGCCCAGCTCCAGCAGCCCCTCGGCAATGACCCGCACGGTAGCTTCGTGGGCCTCGTTCCAGTGCTTGTCCGGGCCGATGGCGGCGAAAGCGGCTTCCTGGGCCCTGAGCACCAGCTCGTAGATGGCCTTCTGCTCCGGCGAGAAGGTGCCGTTGACCGGGAAGGTGCGGGTGATGTCGCTGGCGTAGCAGTCGATCTCGCAGCCGGCGTCGATCAGGATCAGATCGCCATCCTTGAGCGGCGCGTCGTTTTCCCGGTAGTGCAGGATGCAGGCATTGCGGCCACTGGCGACGATCGAGCCATAGGCCGGCATCTTCGAGCCGTTCTTGCGGAAGATATATTCCAGCTCGGCTTCCAGATGAAACTCGTTGAGACCCGGGCGGGCCGTCTGCATGGCACGCACATGGGCCGCGGCGGAAATCTCGGCGGCCTCCTTCATCACCTTCACTTCGGCCGCGCTCTTGTACAGGCGCATGTCGTGCAGCAGGTGGTCGAGGGCGACGAATTCGTTCGGCGGCTGCGCGCCCTGGCGGGCCTTGGAGCGGATCACGTTGATCCACTCCATCAGGCGGTGATCGAACTCCTGATTGCAGCCGATGGCGTAGTACACCCGCTCGCGCCCTTCGATCAGGCCAGGGAGGATGTCGTCGATATCGTTGATCGGGAAGGCATCGTCGGCGCCGAACTGGGCGATGGCGCCATCCTGCCCGGCGCGCAGACCGTCCCACAGCTCACGCTCGGGATCACGCTCGCGGCAGAACAGCACGTACTCGCCATGCTCGCGCCCGGGGATCAGCGCCAGCACCGCTTCCGGCTCGGGGAAGCCGGTGAGGTACTGGAAGTCGCTGTCCTGACGGTAGATGTGCTCGACATCGCGGTTGCGGATATAGACCGGCGCGGCCGGCAGGATGGCGATGCTGTTGGGCTCCATCTGCGCCATCAGCGCCTTGCGCCGACGGGCATATTCAGCCTTGGGAATGCGCTGCATGGACAGGTGCTCGCTTAGTGCAGGGAAGGTTTTTCGCTGGCCGCCGGCGCCCGCTTGGCGCACTCGGTGAACAGCAGCAACGGCGCCACGCGCAGGTACTCCATGACTTCCATGTAGTCGTTCTCGCCGTCTTCGGTCTCATCCAGGTCATTCTGCACCTGAGCGATGGAGGCCAGGTCCTGCAGCACTTCCATGGCTTCGGCCGACAGCGCGGCGTCGCCGGCGGTCAGGCCGAAACCGCCGAGGAAGCCCTGGCACCACTGGCCCATGGCCACGGCACGTTCAGCCAGCGGCGCGTCGTCGGACGGCAGCAACAGCACCACGGCCATCTCGCTGCCGGTCAATTCGGCCTTGACCATTTCCTGCAGGCCGATCAGCGCGGCGCGCACGTTGTCCTGCGGCGCGCTGCCGAGCAGTTCGGCCGCATCCACCAGCCACGGATCGGGCTCGAAGCCGGCACCGGCACAGCTGCGGCCGAGCAGCAGGCCATGCAGTTCGGCGGGAGAAACGGCCTGGCCCTGGCTGGCCAGCAAGGCGGCGAAGGCGGCATAAGGGGTAGTGGCGGACATGACAGAACTCTTGGCAGATAACGCGCAATACCGTCAGCGCAGACGAGGCGTCCGGCGGCGTCGGAAAGAATCGGTAACCAGCCAGACGCGCCAATGGCGGCAAATGCCAATCAGCCCGTAGGCACCATCAGACGGCATGGCTAGAATGATGGCAGTATCCTAATCGACATAGCCCCCCACGCCTAGCGAGAGCCCATGGAAGACGCCGACCTGCACGCACTGACGGCGAAAGTCGAACTGCTGATTCAGCAGCTCGCTACCCTCAAGGCCCAGAACCGCCTGCTGCTGGCTGGCGAACGGGCGTGGCGCGAAGAGCGCTCCCAACTGATCGAAAAGAACGAAATGGCCCGGCACAAGGTCGAAGCGATGATCACCCGCCTGAAGGCCCTGGAGCAGGACTCATGAGCCAAGCCAATACCGTCACCCTGCAGATTCTCGACAAGGAATACCGCATCGCCTGTCCGGCGGAAGAGCGCGACAACCTGGAAAGCGCCGCCCGCTACCTGAATGACAAGATGCGCGAGATCCGCTCCAGCGGCAAAGTCATCGGCGCCGACCGTATTGCCGTGATGGCCGCGCTGAACATCACCCACGAGCTGTTGCACAAGCAGCAGCAACTGACCAGCGAAGCCGCCGCCCAGCGGCATCAGGTGCGCGACCTGTTCGAGCGGGTCGAGCATGCCCTGGCCGCCGATCCGAACAGCCACGAAGCCTGATGGCAAGCGTGGCGATTGCGGTATACTCGCCACAGCTCCCTGGTGTGTTTGCCAGTCGGTGATGTCCCTGAGCCGATACGCACAACCACGGGGGTTGCATGTTGGGGCCGGTGCGCATGTCCGCCTGACGGAAAGCCTTAACGCCTCCTGCAACCTCCACCTTGAACTTTCGGGTTCAAGGGCTAAACCGACAGCGGCACGACCGGGGAGTCGCTACCTACCATGATCCAAGCCGGCACCCTCAGCCGCCCGCAACTGCGCCGCCTGCTGCGCAACACCCGCCGCAACCTCTCGCCCCTGCAGCAACGCCTGGCCGCCCGCAATCTCTATCGCCAACTGGCCCAGCATCCCGAGTTCCTTCGCGCCCGTCGTATCAGCCTGTACCTGGCCAATGACGGCGAGATCGACCCTGCACCGCTTCTGGCCGAAGCCCTGCGCCGGGGCAAACAGGTCTACCTACCGGTCCTCAAGGCCTGGCCACGCACACAGATGAGCCTGCAACGCCTGCTGCCGGGCGAACGCTTGCAACGCAATCGTTTTGGTATCGCCGAGCCCAGGCCAAACCCGAAACGGCAGATTCCCGTGTGGAGCCTCGACCTGATGCTGCTGCCGCTGGTGGGCTTCGATGAGCACGGCGGTCGCCTGGGCATGGGCGGCGGCTTCTACGACCGCAGCCTGGCCTACCTGAAGCGCCGCGCGCACTGGCGCCAGCCACGACTGATCGGCCTGGCTCACGAATGTCAGAAGGTGGATCGGCTGGCGCTGGCCAGCTGGGATGTGCCGCTGGCGGCGACGGTCAGCGACAGACAGTGGTACCGCCCAGGCACTGAGCCGGGCTAGCAGACAGGCGATTCATCGCCAGAAAGAAGAGAAATTGCTGCGCATCCCTGCGCCAGACAGCAGCGATCAGGGCTGCTGGACGGTCTGCGGAGCGTCCTGACGATCCCACAGACTCTGGGTGTAACCGGTGGTCACCACCCCAAGGCCAAACACGATGGCCAATACCCACAGAAGATCTGGCTTGCGCTTCATCGATTGCCTCCCCCTTAAAAGGCAACTGACCACGAAGGCCGACTGCATTGTTGTTATTTTGAGGTCGTACGGCAGTACCAAGCTTAATCCCGTGCATTGTCTGACAACGTGAAGCGATGTGCAATTTTTCGCAGTGATCCCCGCAGAACAGGCAATATCTCCCTCATTGCCGAAATGATCCGCACAGGAACCCCTCATGCCCCAGTACTGGCTGATGAAATCCGAGCCTGACGAACTGTCCATCCGCGACCTGCAGCGCCTCGGGCAGGCGCGATGGGACGGCGTGCGCAACTACCAGGCGCGCAATTTCGTGCGCGCCATGCAGCCCGGCGACCTGTTCTTCTTCTACCACTCCAGTTGCCCGCAGCCGGGCATTGCCGGGATCGGCCGGATTGTCGGTGAGCCCTACCCCGACCCCACGGCGCTGGAGCCTGCCAGCCACTATTTCGATGCCAAGGCCAGCGCCGAGAAGAACCCCTGGAGCGCCCGCGATGTGGCCTTCGTGGAAACCTTTGCCGAGGTGATCCGCCTGCCCCGCCTGAAAGCCTGCGCGGCGCTGGCCGAACTGCCGCTGGTGCAGAAGGGCACGCGGCTGTCGGTGATGCCGGTCACGGCCGAGCAGTGGCAGGCCATTCTCGACTTGCGCTGAAGCTGTCCGGGCGGGCAAGCTAGCCGCCTGGCATTGACCTTTATCATGACGCTGCGCCGCTCAGGTCCGGGATAATCAGCGCAGCCTCGTCCGGAGTTGCCCCATGTCGCACCGCCCAGCCCGCCTGCTCGCCATCCCTCTGGTCGCCGCCCTGCTTGGCGTGGGGGCCTTCGGCTACTGGAAGTCCATCCATGACCGTCTGCCCGAAGGCATCAGCCAGGGCAACGGCCGCCTGGAAGCCACCGAAGTGCAGATCGCCAGCAAGTACCCGGGCCGCCTGGCCGAAGTGCGGGTCGACGAGGGCGACCGGGTGGAGAAAGGTCAGCTGCTGGCCCGCCTGGATACCCGCACACTGGAGGCCCAGCGCGATCAGGCCAGCGCCGAAGTGCTGCGGGCCCGGGAGAACCTCACCGCCGCCCTGGCCACCGTGGACCTGCGCGCCAGCGAAATGCGCCTGGCCGAACAGGAGTTCAAGCGTTTCCGCGAGCTGTTCCAGCGCGGCCACACCAGCCGGCAGATGCTCGATCAGCAGCAGAACCGTCATGACACGGCCAGCGCCGCCCTGAATGCCGCCAATGCCCAGGTCAGCGCCGCCCGCGCCGCCATCGGCGCGGCCGAGGCGCAGGTGGCGCAGCTGACCAGCGAGATCGACGACAGCAGCCTGCTCGCGCCGATGCCCGGCATCGTTCAGCTGCGCCTGGCCGAGCCCGGCGAGGTGCTGGGCGCCGGCGGCCGCGTGCTGCTGCTGATCAACCCGGCCGACCAGTACATGAACCTGTACCTGCCCGCCGCCCTCGCCGGTCGCCTGGCCCAGGGCGACGAAGCGCGCATCGTTCTCGACGCGCTGCCCGAACAGGCGCTGCCGGCGAAGGTCAGCTATGTCGCCAGCAAGGCGCAGTTCACCCCCAAGGAAGTCGAGACCCGCGACGAGCGGCAGAAGCTGGTGTTTCGCGTCAAGCTGCGCCTGACCGACCCGGCCGCCGTGCCCCAGGCCAAACCGGGCATGCCCGGCGCCGGTTACGTGCGCAGTGCCGACGTGGCCTGGCCGGCCAACCTGCAGTGAGCGGCCGTGAACACGCCGAGCCTCGCGCATGACTGAGCTGGCACTGCGGGCCAGCGGCATCGGCCACGCCTACGGGCGGCAGATGGCGCTCAGCGACATCGGCTTCAGCCTGCCGGCCGGCAGCCGCTGCGGCCTGATCGGCCCGGACGGCGCCGGAAAATCCAGCCTGCTCGGCCTGATCGCCGGCGTAAAAACCCTGCAACAGGGCACGCTGGAAGTACTCGGCGGCCCGATCGACCAGCGTCGTCACCGCGCCAGCCTGTACCCGCGCATCGCCTTCATGCCCCAGGGCCTGGGCCACAACCTCTACCCCGAGCTGTCGATCCGCGAAAACATCCGCTTCTTTGCCACCCTGTTCGGCCTGTCGCGTCAGCAGTGCGACGAGCAGATGGCCCGCCTGCTGGCCGCCACCGATCTGGACCGCTTCGCCGAACGCCCGGCCGGCAAGCTCTCCGGCGGCATGAAGCAGAAGCTCGGCCTGTGCTGCGCGCTGATCCACGAACCGGACCTGCTGATCCTCGACGAGCCGACCACCGGGGTTGACCCGCTGTCGCGCCGGCGCTTCTGGGAGCTGGTCGAGCGGGTACGCGCCGAACGCCCGCAGCTGACCCTGCTGGTGGCCACCGCCTACATGGAGGAAGCCGCGCAGTTCGAGCACTGCCTGATGCTCGACCAGGGCCGCTTGCTGGCCGCCGGCCTGACCGCGGAACTCGCGGCCAGCACCGCCAGTGGCAAGCTGGATGATGCCTTCACCCACTTCCAGGGCGGCAGCGCGCGGCGACACGCGCCACTGGAAATTCCACCACTGCCGGCTGGCGATCGGGAAACGGCCATCGAGGCGCACGACCTGACCCTGCGCTTTGGCGACTTCACCGCGGTCAAGCAGGTCAACTTTGCCATCCGCCGCGGTGAAATATTCGGTTTCCTTGGCTCCAATGGCTGCGGCAAGACCACCACCATGAAGGTGCTCACCGGCCTGCTGC
>CALMID010000291.1 GCA_937863915.1 uncultured Pseudomonas sp. | reverse complement strand
GCCGGCCGAGGAAATCCTCCTCGCTGTACAGGCGCACGCAGATGCCCGGCTCGACACGCCCGCAGCGGCCCTTGCGCTGGTTGGCACTGGCCTGGGAGATGGCCTCGATGGGCAAGCGCTGGACCTTGGCGCGGTAGCTGTAGCGGCTGATCCGCGCGGTACCGCTGTCGATCACATAGCGGATGCCCGGCACGGTCAGCGAGGTCTCGGCGACGTTGGTGGCCAGCACGATCTTGCGCCCGGCCATGGGTGCGAAAATCTTCTGCTGCTCAGCCGGGGTCAGCCGCGCGTACAGCGGAAGTACCTCGGTCAGGCGCAGATTGGCCTTGCGCAGCACTTCGGCGGCGTCGCGAATCTCGCGCTCGCCGGGCAGGAAGATCAGCACGTCGCCGGGGCGCTTGCCCTCGGCCTTCTCATGGGCGGCGATCTCGTCCAGCGCGGCGAGGATGCCCTGATCGACGGTCAGATCATCCAGCAGGCTCTCGCCCTCCTCGTCCACTTCGGCCGCCAGCGGGCGGTACCATGTTTCCACGGGATAGGTGCGGCCGGACACTTCCACAATCGGCGCGTCATTGAAGTGTTTACTGAAGCGTTCCAGATCAATGGTGGCCGAGGTAATGATCACCTTGAGATCGGGACGGCGCGGCAGCAGGGTCTTCAGGTAGCCGAGGAGGAAGTCGATGTTCAGCGAACGCTCGTGGGCCTCGTCGACAATGATGGTGTCGTACTTTTCGAGGTAGCGGTCGTGCTGGGTTTCGGCCAGCAGGATGCCGTCGGTCATCAGCTTGATCAGGCTGCTGTCCTTGCTCTGGTCCTCGAAGCGCACCTGATAGCCGACCAACTCACCCAGCGGCGTGCCGATTTCCTCGGCGACACGGGTGGCAACACTGCGCGCCGCCAGGCGGCGCGGCTGGGTGTGGCCGATCAGGCCGTGCACACCGCGACCGATCTCCAGGCAGATCTTCGGCAACTGGGTGGTCTTGCCCGAGCCGGTCTCGCCGGCGATGACCAGCACCTGATGCTTTTCCAGCGCGGCCTTGATTTCGTCGCGCTTGGCGGCAATCGGCAGAGCGTCGTCGTAACGCATGACCGGCACGCTGCGCCTGCGCGCCTCGACCTTGGCCACGGAGCCCTGGAAACGCTCCAGCCACTGCGTCAGCTTGCCTTCGTCCCAGGCCGGCGTGCCGGCCGTCTTGCGCAGGTCATGGAGCTGGCGGCGCAGGCGGTGGCGGTCAACCAGCAAGGCCTGGTCGAGGTTGTGGTGCAGTTGATCGAAGGCAGGCGTGGCGTTGGTCATCGGTGACAGCAGCAGTCGCGGGAAAGGCCGCAATTGTCGCAGATTTCCCCTCCTCGCGACTGTTCCAAGGCCGCGCAGAAAAGCAAAAGCCCCGCCGAGGCGGGGCTTTTGTCGAAGCGGACAGGCTTACTTCTTGCCCATCTTCTTCAGTTCTTCGTCACGCAGCTCGCGACGCAGAATCTTGCCAACGTTGGTGGTCGGCAGGCTCTCGCGGAACTCCACGGCACGGGGCATCTTGTAGCCGGTGACGTTGGCGCGCATGTGCTCCATCACCTGCTCCTTGGTCAGGCTCTCGCCCGGCTTGACCACCACGAACAGCTTGATCGCCTCGCCAGACTTCTCGTCCGGAATACCGATGGCGGCGCACTGCAGCACGCCCGGCAGGGTCGCCAGCACATCTTCCAGCTCGTTCGGGTAAACGTTGAAACCGGAGACCAGAATCATGTCCTTCTTGCGGTCGACGATACGCATGTAGCCGTCTTCCTGAATCACGGCGATGTCACCGGTCTTCAGCCAGCCCTCGGCGTCGAGGATCTCGTCGGTGGCTTCCTGACGCTGCCAGTAGCCCTTCATCACCTGCGGGCCCTGTACGCACAGCTCACCGATGGCGCCGATGCCCAGGTCCTTGCCTTCGTCGTCGACCACTTTGCAGGAAGTCGACGGCACCGGAATGCCGATGGTGCCGATCTGGATGTTCTGGAACGGGTTCACCGATACCACCGGGCTGGTTTCGGTCATGCCGAAGCCTTCGCAGATGGCGCAGCCGGTGACTTCCTTCCAACGCTCGGCAGTGGCCATTTGCAGAGCCATGCCGCCGGAGAACGTGGCTTTGAGCGAGGAGAAGTCCAGATTGCGGAATTCCTCGTTGTTGCACAGGGCCACGAACAGGGTGTTCAGACCGACAAAGCCGGTGAAGCGGTACTTCGCCAGGTCCTTGATCATCGCCGGCAGGTCGCGCGGGTTGCTGATCAGTACGTTGTGGCCGCCGATCAGCATCATTGCCATGCAATGGAAGGTGAAGGCGTAGATGTGATAGAGCGGCAGCGGTGCGATCAGCACCTCTTCGCCTTCGCTCATTTCCGAGCCCATCAGCGACTTGACCTGCAGCATGTTGGCGATCAGGTTGCGGTGGGTCAGCATGGCACCCTTGGCCACGCCGGTGGTGCCGCCGGTGTACTGCAGCACGGCGATGTCGCCGGAGGCCGGGTTGGCTTCCTTGACCGCCTGGCCCTTGCCTTTGGCCAGCGCCGTGTTGAGCTTGACGGCCTGCGGCAGATTGAACGCCGGGACCATCTTCTTCACGTGCTTGACCACGGTGTTGACCAGCAGGCGCTTGAGCGCCGGCAGCATGTCGCCCACTTCGGTGACGACGACGTGCTTGATGCCGGTCTTGGGCAGCACTTCCTCGGCCAGGTGGGCCATGTTGGCCAGGCACACCAGCGCCTTGGCGCCGGAGTCATTGAACTGGTGTTCCATCTCCCGCGCGGTGTACAGCGGATTGGTGTTGACCACGATCAGGCCGGCGCGCATGGCACCGAAAACTACCACCGGGTATTGCAGGATGTTCGGCATCTGCACGGCGATGCGATCACCCGGCTGCAGGCTGGTGTGCTGCTGCAGATATGCGGCGAAGGCACCCGACAGTTCGTATACCTCACCGTAGGTAAGGGTTTTGCCCAGGCTGCTGAACGCCGGCTTGGCGGAGAAGCGTTGGCAGGACTCCTTCAGGACCGCGAGGATGTTCGGGTACTGATCGGGATTGATTTCGGCAGGAATGCCCGCAGGGTATTTGTCCTTCCAGAAATTAGCAGTCATGGAGGCCCACTCTCCTAAAGCAACAACTGATCTTCACCCCCCCCGAAGGGGTGGTTGTTTATTGTGTTCTGTGCGTTTTTCTGCCTGGCAGATGGCAAAAAACCGGTCGAGGGTAGCAGCTTTGCCAAAGGCTAACCAGAGCCAAACCAGCCCCTACCAGTCTCAAAAGTGACCAAAAATGCCGCAAGCAGTCATCTTTCAGACAACAAGCGTTCACTCAGAGCTGGAAAAATCCCTATAAAAAACCCCGCACGCAGAAGCGGCGGGGTTTTCAGGCCCATCAAGGGTCAGGCTATATCGCGCAGCTCGCGGCGCAGGATCTTGCCCACCGGCGTCATCGGCAGGGCATCCTTGAGCACGATGTGCCGGGGTACCTTGTAGCCGGTGAAGTTCTCCTTGCAATAAGCCTTGAGCTCATCGACCGTCACCCCAGCGCCCGCGCGCGGCACCACGAAGAGCTTCACCGCCTCGCCGGAACGCTCGTCCGGCACGCCGATGGCGGCGCAGCTGGCGACCTGCGGGTGAGCCATGACCACGTCTTCGATCTCGTTGGGGTAGACGTTGAAACCGGAGACGATGATCAGATCCTTCTTGCGGTCGACGATATGTACGAAACCTTCGGCATCGATGATCGCCACATCGCCGGTCTTCAGCCAGCCTTCGGCATCGAGCACCTCGGCGGTGGCTTCCGGACGCTGCCAATAGCCTTTCATCACCTGCGGCCCCTGGATGCACAGCTCGCCTCGCTCGCCGATCGGCAGCTCGTGGCCATCGTCATCGATCACCTTGAAGGCGGTACCCGGCACCGGAATACCCACCGAGCCCAGCCGGGCCAGCTTGCCGTAGCCATTGGTGCTGGCCACCGGCGAGGTTTCGGTCAGGCCGTAGCCTTCCACCACCGAGCAGCCGGTGATGGCCTGCCAGCGCTCGGCGGTGGCCTTGACCAACGCCGTACCGCCGGAGTTGGTGACCTTGAGGTTGGAGAAATCCAGCTCCTTGAACTCGGGATGATCCATCAGCGCAACGAACAGGGTGTTGAGGCCGAGCAGCGCGGAGAAGCGCCACTTCTTCAATTCCTTGATGAAACCACCGATGTCACGCGGATTGGTAATCAGGATGTTGTGGTTGCCGTTGACCATCATGCACATGCAATTCGCGGTGAAGGCATAGATGTGATAGAGCGGCAGCGGCGCGATCATGATCTCCTGCCCCTGCTTCATCAGCGGTACGCCGCTGTCATCCAGCTGCGACAGACAGGCATCGACCTGCTGCATGTTGGCCACCAGGTTGCCGTGGGTCAGCATCGCGCCCTTGGCCACACCGGTGGTGCCGCCGGTGTACTGCAGCACGGCAATGTCGTCCAGGCTCAGCGGCACCGGCTTGAGCGCATGACCCTTGCCCTGAGCCAGCACGCTCTTGAACGACAGCGCCTGCGGCAGGTGATAGGCCGGCACCATCTTCTTGACCTTTTTCACCACCGTGTTGACCAGCCAACCCTTGAGGCTTGGCAGCATGTCGCCCATGCGCGCCTCAATCAGGTAGTCGATGCTGGTGTCCGGCAGCACCTCCTGCACCAGATGACCGAACAGATTGACGTAGACCAGCGCACGCACGCCGGCATCCTTGAACTGGTGCTTCATTTCCCGCGCGGTGTACAGCGGGTTGGTGTTGACCACGATGAGGCCGGCGCGCAGGGCGCCGAACACGGCAATCGGGTACTGCAGAATATTGGGCATCTGCACGGCGATGCGCTCGCCGGGCTTGAGATCGGTGTGGCGCTGCAGGTAGGCGGCAAAGGCCGCCGACAGGCGATCCAGCTCGGCATAGGTCAGGGTGACGCCCATGTTGCTGAACGCCGGACGGTCAGCGAACTTCTTGCAAGAGCGCTCGAATACTTCGACGATCGACCCATAGGCAGTCGGATCGATGTCATTGGGCACGCCTGGCGGGCGTTTGTCATTCCAGAAATCAGCCTGCATTTATTTTTATCCTCCGGCCTGAGTGTGTCTGGCCCGCTGGTTACGGGATGGACCGAAGTTAGCAGCTCTACCTGCCACGGCATATAGCGTGAATCGCGCTATTCGCCAGCTGAATTGTTTACAACAATGTCAGGCCACCAGCAGCGCTTGGCTATAGTCGTTGAATGGACTCGGTACTTTATCAATGCGTTTTGGCCTACTACTCATCTCGCTGCTTGTCTGCCTCGGACTTCAGGCCCGGGAGATCCGCCTCGCCAGCCTCGACTACCCACCATTCAGCAGCCCGAAGCTGCAGGACGGCGGCAAGCTGGTGGCACTCAGTCGCGCCGCCTTACAACTGCAGGGCCACAGCCTGAAAGTCGATTTCATGCCCTGGGCCCGCGTTGTTCTGGCAATCAAACGCGGCGACTATGACGGAGCCCTGCCGCTCTGGCCCACGGACCTGGTCGAGCTGCACCTGCGTCCCTCCCGCCCACTGGCATACAGCGAGATGGGCTTCTTCGTGCGTCGCGACAGCACGCTGCAAGGACTTCCCCTGGAGGCCCTCAAGGGCCTGCGCGTTGGCATTGTCCGGGGCTATGCCTATCCCAAACGCCTGCTCTCTGGCGGTTTGATCGCCGAGGAAGCCGCCAATGACATCAGCAATCTGCGCAAACTGGCCGCCAGGCGCTTCGACCTGGTACTGCTGGAGCGCGAGGTCGGCCTGCACCTGTTGCAGGAAGAGCCTTTATTGGGCCAGCAACTGATCTGGCAGGGCCGCCTGCACGAACGCATCCCGCTACTGATCGGTTTCCGCCCAGCCAGCGACGGCGAGGACGAACTGGCCGAGCAGTTCGATGATGGCCTCAAACACCTGCTGGCCAGCGGCGAGTACCTGCGCATTCTGCAAAGCCCGGCGCGCTGAGGCTTTGCGCCACTGCGCCGCTTGTGCACAATGCCCGCACACTCCGGGCAAAAGGACCCGATATGCTGCACGATGCCTTCTGGCTCAGCGCCACTGATGCCACTCCGCTGTTCGTCAACCACTGGGCTCCCGAACAGGCTCCGCGGGCAGCGGTGATGCTGGCCCACGGCATGGCCGAACACAGCGGCCGCTATGCCCGCCTGGGCACAGCCCTGGCCGCTGCCGGAATCAGCCTGTATGCCATCGACCAGCGCGGCCATGGGCGCAGCGCAGAACACGGCACCCTCGGCCATTACGCCGACGCCGATGGCTGGAACAAGGTGGTCGGCGATCTGGCCACGCTCAACCACCACATCCGCCAGCAACTGCCGCAGACACCGATCATCCTGTTTGCCCACAGCATGGGCACCTACATCGGCCAGGCCTATCTGATGCAGCACAGCTGCAGCCTGCAGGCTGCAGTGCTGTCCGGTTCCAACTACCAGCCACCGGCGCTGTACCGCGCGGCCGAGCTGGTCGCCCGCTTCGAGCGCTGGCGACTGGGCCCGACCGGTCGCAGCAAACTGATCAATTTTCTCACCTTCGGTTCGTTCAACCAGGCCTTCAAGCCCAACCGCAGCGAGTTCGACTGGCTCAGCCGCGACGCCGCCGAAGTCGACAAGTACATCAACGACCCCCTGTGCGGTTTCATCTGCACCACCCAGCTGTGGATCGACCTGTTGGGCGGTTTGCAGCAGATCACCCCGACCGACAATCTGGCGCAGATCGACAACGAACTGCCGGTCCTGGTGATCGGTGGCGAACGTGACCCGGTCAGCCAGGGCAAGCGTCTGCGTGATCTGGCCGAAGCACTGCGCCGGGCCGGGCTCAAGGATGTCGAACTGAAGGTCTACCCCGACGGCCGCCATGAGCTGCTCAACGAAAGCAATCGCGACGAAGTCACCACTTATCTGATCCACTGGCTGGAACAGGCGCTCACACGCCGCCGCCAGTGCCCACCACCTCAGCAGGAGCCCGCATGACCCAGGTCAGCAACGTCCCTTACGACGCCCTCGAAATTGGCCAGAAGGCCAGCATCAGCAAGACCGTTGAAGAACGCGACGTGCAGTTGTTCGCCGCCGTTTCCGGCGACAACAACCCGGTACACCTGGACGCCGCCTTCGCCGCTGAAACCCTGTTCAAGGAGCGGATCGCCCACGGCATGTTCAGCGGTGCGCTGATCAGCGCGGCAATCGCCTGCGAACTGCCGGGCCCAGGCACCATCTACCTCGGCCAGCAACTCAGGTTCACCCGTCCGGTGAAGCTCGGTGACACCCTCACCGTGGAACTCGAAGTGCTGGAAAAACTGCCCAAGGGCCGCGTGCGCCTGGCCACCCGCGTGTTCAATCAGAACGCCGAGCAGGTGGTCGATGGTGAAGCCGAAGTGCTCGCCCCGCGCGCCGCGCAGACTGTCAGCATGCCGCCGCTGCCACAGGTGACCATCGCCTGACGGCACCCGTTCCATGAAAAAGGCCAGCCCCGAGGGGCCGGCCTTTTTCATATGTCCCAGGCAAAAAAATGGCTATGTACCCGTTAATTGTTGAAAGGCTAGTCTGTCAGTAGGCATCCCCAGTGGAGGTGTGCGATGGACACCCAAGCCTTTCAGCACTGGCTGGCCAAACTGAGCCAGTTACGCCCCGCCAAAGAAACACGCTTCGTCAGGCCCTTCTCACGCCAGAGCCAGCCAGTGGCCAGTGCGACGTCCTTCCAGCGTTACGTCAGTGCCCGCATTGCCAGGCGGCAGCAAGCCGGCTGGCCCCCTGGGGCTGGAGTCGCGGGCTGCGCCGCTACCGCTGCCGGGAGTGCCTGCACACCTGTAACGCGCTGACGGGCACGGGTTTGGCCCGCTTGCGCAAGGCGGACCACTGGTCGAATTACTGCGACGCGTTGATCGAAGGACTGACCGTGCGTCGTGCGGCGAAAGCCTGTGGCATCAGCAAGAACACGGCATTTCGCTGGCGGCATCGCTTTCTGGCTCTGGCTGCAGGCCATGCAGCGCAGCACGAAAGCGGCATCATCGAGGCTGACGAAACCTTCTTTCTGGAATCCTTCAAAGGCCAGCGGCAGTTACCCCGGGCGCCCCGTCAACGAGGCGGGGTCAGCGTGACACGCGGTACGGGGCAGGACCAGATACCGGTGCTGGTGGTACGGGATCGCAGCGGCCAGACCGCCGACTTCCAGTTGGAAAAGCTGGATGCAGTCCATGTTCAACAGGCGCTGGGGCCTCTGATCGATAGTGACGCAGTGCTGTGCACAGACGGGGCTGCAGTCTATGCAGCATTCGCCAGGAGCACAGGCGTCACTCATCAGGTGGTTCAGGCACGCCCTGGACGCAGGGTCCGCGAGGGTGCGTTTCACATCCAGAACGTCAATGCTTATCACAGCCGACTGAAGAACTGGATGGCGCGCTTTCATGGCGTGGCCACCCG